>NZ_JBHVER010000044.1:0-44447 GCF_042802195.1 Kitasatospora sp. NPDC057500
CCCTTTCTGTTTCACCTCGTCACCTCATCGAGGAGCTGCATCGTGTCCAGCACCCTTGCCGAGCCGCGGCCCGTCGAACGCGAGAACCCCGTCCGGTGGGTACGCCGGGTGTTCCGTGACTTCCGCCGCTCCCGGCCGTTCTGGGGCGGGCTGCTGGCCGTCTTCGCCGGCCTCCCGATCATGTACTTCCCGTACGCCAACCTGTCGTTGAACGGCATGACGATCGCCATGGCCACCACGGCCGGCGCGGGCTCGCTGATCATCGGGGTGCTACTGGTGGTGCTCGGGCTGACCGGCTGGTTCCAGCCGGTCGTCCGGGTCTTCGCGGGCATCGCCACCACCCTGCTCACCCTGGTCTCGATCCCGGTCTCCAACCTGGGCGGCTTCGGGCTGTCGGTCCTTCCGGGCCTGATCGGCGGCGGTCTGATGATCGCCTGGGCGCCGCTGCCGGAGGCCGACCCGGCCGAGGCCGAGGCCGTCGCCGCGCCCGCCGACCGGGCGGCCGTCGACGAGCCCGCCCACGAGCCCGCCGACGAGCCCGCCGTCCGGCAGCCCCCGGCCGCCGTCGAGGGGACCGTCCCGGCGCAGCAGGCGGGCGAGCCCAAGGAGGTCCGGTGAGCGAGCCGCGCGAGGAGCTTCCGCAGTCCCCGGCACGGCGCCCGCCCCGGCACGCGGCGCCCCGCACGCCGGTGCGGGTCCGGCTGCGCGGACGGGCGCTGGCGATGGCCGCCGTGCCGACCGCGCTGCTGATGGCCGCCGCCTACACCCCGAACCCGGCGATCGCCGAGTCCACCGCCGGAAAGCCGTGCGCCACCGCTCCGGACGCCGTGCCGCGGACGCCCGTGGTGGCCGAGACACCGGTGCCCAAGAGCGAGCTGCCGCCGCCGGTCCCCGGCCCGTCCGTCCCGCTGCCGGAGGCCCCGGCCACCGGGACGCCCGCCCCGACCGCGGCCCCGACGGCCGCGCCGGAACCGACGGCCGCGACGGCCGGGCCGGAACCGACGGCGACCGCGACCGCAGGGCCGACCGCGACCGCCGGTGGCGGGGCCGTCCGGGCCGGGCTCGTCGACGACACCGTCGGCGGCATCACCGGCCCGGCCTCCCCGGAAAGCCCGGCGAGCCCCACCGCCACCGCGGGCCCCTCCGCCGGGGCACCGACCGCCGGGACCCCGGCCACGGCGGCACCGACGGGCACGCCGACCACCGAGCCGACGGGCACACCGGCCGGCACCGCCGCACCCACGGCCGCCGCCACCCCTGGAACGACCGCGCCGACCCCGCCCGCCACCCCGGGCGCGTCGACGGCGCCGGCCGCCCCGAAGCCGTCCGGCACCCCGTCCGCCCCCGCGAGGCCGACCGCCTCCGGCAGCCCCTCGGCCACCCCGTCGAAGGACCCGAACTGCCTGGTCGACACCGAGGCGCTGGCCCCCGACGGCAAGCCGGCCGACAACCCGGTCCTGGTGCCGGACCAGAACTGGACCCTGGAGACCACCCGGCTCGCCCTGAACCACGCCGTGCTGCTCGGCGTGGTCAACGTCCGGACTCCCACCGGCACCAAACGGGTGCTGAAGTTCGAGGTGGAGAGCGTCGACATCGAGAACCTGCACATGTCGACGCTGGAGGGCAACGGCAGGACCTTCCACGTCAAGGGCGCGCCCGGCTCGGTCTCGACCATGCGCAAGGGCCCGGTCACCATGTACGTGGAGCGGCTCTCCGGCCATCTGTCCAAGGTGCTCGGCCTGCCGGTCCCGATCGACCTGGGCGAGCTCACCCTCACCCCGGACGGCCCGCTGCCGCAGTGGCTGTACGACCTGATCGGCCAGCTGCAGCTGCCGCTGTGGATCGAGCTGACCGGGGTGACCGCGATCCAGTCGGGCCAGTTCGGCGGCACCCTGAGGATTCCGGGCATGCAGCTCTACAACGACGACCTGCCCTACCCCGGGAACGCCTGAGCCCGGCCCCCCGACGCCCGCGGGGCGGCCCCTCCCGTCCGGAGGGACCGCCCCACGGGCGTGCTTCGCGCCGTCTTACGCGGTGCGGGTGCCCAGGTGGTGCACCTGGACCATGTTGGTGTTGCCGGGGACGCCGGGGGGCGAGCCGGCGGTGACGATCACGGTGTCGCCCGCGCCCAGCTCGCTGATGCGCAGCAGCTCCCGGTCGACCTGCGCGACCATCTCGTCGGTGGTGTCCACCTGCTCGGTCACGTGCGCCTCGACGCCCCAGCTCAGCGAGAGCTGGTTGCGGGTGGCGTGGTCCGGGGTGAAGGCGATCACCGGGATCGGCGAGCGGTAGCGGGAGAGCCGGCGCGCGGTGTCACCGGACTTGGTGAACGCGACCAGCGCCTTGCCGTTCAGGAAGTCGCCCAGCTCGCACGCGGCGCGGGCGATGGAGCCGCCCTGGGTGCGCGGCTTGCGGCCGGGGTTGAGCGGCTGGAGGCCCTGGGAGAGCAGCTCCTCCTCGGCCTTCTCGCAGATCCGGCTCATGGTCCGGACGGTCTCGACCGGGTACTTGCCGACGCTGGACTCGGCGGACAGCATGACCGCGTCCGTGCCGTCCAGGATGGCGTTGGCGACGTCGGAGACCTCGGCGCGGGTCGGGCGCGAGGCGTGGATCATCGACTCCATCATCTGGGTGGCGACGATGACCGGCTTGGCGTTCCGGCGGGCCAGGGTGATCAGCTGCTTCTGGACCAGCGGCACCCGCTCCAGCGGGTACTCGACGGCCAGGTCGCCACGGGCCACCATGATCGCGTCGAAGGCGAGGACGATCTCCTCCATCGCCTCGACGGCCTGCGGCTTCTCGATCTTGGCGATCACCGGCACCCGGATGCCGACCTCGTCCATGACCTCGTGGACGTCCTTGATGTCCGCGGCGTTGCGGACGAAGGAGAGGGCGACCATGTCGACGCCCAGGCGGAGGGCGAAGCGCAGGTCCTCCTTGTCCTTCTCGGACAGGGCGGGCACGTTGACGGCCGCGCCGGGGAGGTTGATGCCCTTGTTGTTCGAGAGCACGCCGCCCTCGACGACCACGGTCTTGACCCGCGGGCCGTCGACGCTGACGACCTCAAGGGCGATGACGCCGTCGTTGATCAGGACCGGGTCGCCGGGCTTGACGTCGCCCGGGAGGCCCTTGTAGGTGGTTCCGCAGATGTGCTGGTCACCGGGGACGTCCTCGGTGGTGATGGTGAACTCGTCGCCGTTGTCGACGGTCACCGGACCGTTGGCGAAGGTCGCCAGACGGATCTTGGGGCCCTGGAGGTCGGCCAGAACGCCGATGGTCTTGCCGGTGTCCTCCGAAACCTGGCGGACCTTGCGGTACCGCTCCTCGTGTTCCCCGTGGGAGCCGTGGCTCATGTTCAGGCGGGCGACGTTCATGCCCGCTTCGACGATGGCCTTGAGCTGTTCGTAGGAGTCCGTCGCGGGACCCAGGGTGCAGACAATTTTCGCTCGGCGCATATCGATCAGTCTATCCGTTCGTGTTATTGGTGCATTCGGCGCGAATGGAGAGGAATCGCCGGCCAGGAGTCCGCAGAACGAGACGACGGGGGGTCAGTTTTCGGACGACCGGTGCACCAGGGCGAAGGTCTGCCGGGCGATCTCCAGCTCCTCGTCGGTGGGGACGACGGCGACCGCCACCCGGGCGCGGCCCCCCGAGGGGAGCAGGGCGGGGGAGATGATCCGCGGCTCGCGCGAGCGTACCGAGTTGAGTTCGGGGTCGACGGCGATGCCGAGCTCCTCCAGGCCGGCCGTGGCGGCGGCCCGCACCGGTGCCGCGTTCTCCCCGACGCCCGCGGTGAAGGCGATCGCGTCCACCCGGCCGAGCACCGCGTAGTACCCGCCGATGTACTTGCGCACCCGGTGGACGTACGCGTCGAAGGCCAGCTTCGCGTCCGCGTCGCCGTCGTCGGCGCGGCGCATGATCTCGCGCATGTCGTTGTCCCCGCACAGGCCCAGCAGGCCGCTGCGGCGGTTGAGCAGGTCGTCGATGCCGTCGATCGACAGCCCGCCCACCCGGTGCAGGTGGAAGACCACGCCCGCGTCGATGTCACCCGAACGAGTGCCCATCACCAGGCCCTCCAGCGGGGTCAGGCCCATCGAGGTGTCGACGCAGCGCCCGCCGGCCACCGCCGAGGCGGAGGCGCCGTTGCCCAGGTGCAGCACGATCACGTTGACCTCGGCCGGGTCCTTGCCGAGGAGCCGCGCGGTGGCCCGCGAGACGTACTGGTGCGAGGTGCCGTGGAAGCCGTAGCGGCGCACCCGGTGCTCGTCGGCCACGTCCTTGTCGATCGCGTACCGGGCGGCGTGCTCGGGCATCGAGGAGTGGAAGGCGGTGTCGAAGACGGCCACCTGCGGCAGGTCGGGCCGCAGCCCCCGGGCCACCTCGATGCCGGTGATGTTGGCCGGATTGTGCAGCGGCGCCACCGGGATCAGCCGGCGGATCTCCTTGAGCACGTCGTCGGTGATCACGGTCGGCTCGGTGAACCGCAGCCCGCCGTGCACCACCCGGTGGCCGATCGCGGCCAGCTCGGGCGAGTCCAGCCCCAGCCCGTCGGCGGCCAGCTCCTCGGCGACCGCCTTGAGCGCCGCGCCGTGGTCGGGGAAGGCCTGGACGGTCTCCCGCTCCGCGCCGCCGCGGGGGGCGTGCAGCAGCCGCCCGCCGGCCTCGCCGATCCGCTCGACCAGCCCGGAGGCGAGCCGGTCGCCGTCCAGCATGTCGATCAGCTGGTACTTCACCGACGAGGAGCCGGCGTTCAGCACCAGGACCCGTGTGCCCGCACTCATGCCGTGCCCCCTTCACCGCGCGGCCCGGACCCGCGCTCCTGCGACTGGATGGCGGTGATCGCCACCGTGTTGACGATGTCCTGCACCAGCGCGCCGCGCGACAGGTCGTTGACCGGCTTGCGCAGCCCCTGGAGCACCGGTCCGACGGCGACGGCCCCGGCCGAGCGCTGGACCGCCTTGTAGGTGTTGTTGCCGGTGTTGAGGTCCGGGAAGATCAGCACGGTCGCCCGGCCGGCCACCGGCGAGCCGGGCAGCTTGGCCGCCGCGACGTGCGCGTCCACCGCGGCGTCGTACTGGATCGGCCCCTCGACCAGGATGTCCGGGCGCAGCTCGCGCACCAGCTCGGTCGCCTTGCGGACCTTGTCGACGTCCGCGCCGGAGCCGGAGGTGCCGGTCGAGTAGGAGAGCATCGCGACCCGCGGCTCGACGCCGAACTGGGCGGCGGTGGCGGCCGACTGGATGGCGATGTCGGCGAGCTGCTGGGCGTCCGGGTCCGGGTTGACCGCGCAGTCGCCGTAGACCAGCACCTTGTCCGCCAGGCACATGAAGAAGACGCTGGAGACGATGGCCGCCCCCGGCGAGGTCTTGATCACCTCGAAGGCGGGGCGGATGGTGGCGGCGGTGGAGTGCGCCGCGCCGGAGACCATGCCGTCGGCGATGCCCTCCTGGACCATCAGGGTGCCGAAGTAGGAGACGTCGGTGACCACGTCCAGGGCCAGCTCGACGGTCATGCCCTTGTGCGCCCGCAGCTTGGCGTACAGCTCGGCGAACTGGCGGCGCAGCGGGCTGGTGGCCGGGTCGACGATCCGCACCTGCGCGCGGTCGGCGGCCGGGTTCTCGGCGGGCAGGCCGATGCCGAGCGCGGCGGCCTTGCGGCGTACGGCGTCGGGCTCGCCGAGCAGGGTGAGGTCGCAGATGTTGCGGCGCAGCAGGATCTCGGCGGCGCGCAGCACCCGCTCCTCGGTGCCCTCCGGCAGCACCACGTGCCGGCGGGCCGCCCTGGCCCGCTCCAGCAGCTCGTGCTCGAACATCATCGGGGTCACCCGCTCGGACCGGCCGACCTCGATCAGCTTGGTCAACTCATCGGTGTCCACGTGCAGTTCGAACAGTCCGAGGGCGGTCTCGGCCTTCCGGGGGCTGGCCGCGGAGAGCTTGCCCTCCAGGTGGGTCAGCGCGGCGGCGGTGAGCCAACTGCCCTCCGGGACGACCGCGACCGGGGTGCCGGGCGCGAGCCGGGCGGCCAGCGCCATCACGTTCGGGCCGGGGTGCTGGCCGAGGGTGAGCAGGACGCCGGCGATCGGCGGTGCGCCGGCGGCGTGCGCGGCCAGCGAGCCGATCACCAGGTCGGCGCGGTCCCCGGGGGTGACCACCAGGGCGCCCTCGGTCAGGGCGTCCAGGAAGGTCGGCAGCATCGCGCCGCCGAAGACGAAGCCGCGCACGTCCCGGGCCAGGCCGGCCGCGTCGCCGATCAGCACCTCGGCGCCGGTGGCGTCGACCAGCTGGGCGACGGTCGGCGCGGCCAGCGCCGGCTCCTCGGGGATGACGTAGGCGGGGATCGGCAGCTTCTCGGAGAGCTTGTGCCGGACCGGCTGCTCGGCGGCCGGGGCGACCCGGTTGGCGATCATCGCCAGGGTCTCGCAGCCGAGGTCGGTGTAGGCGCGGTGGGCGTTGCGGACCTCGGCGATCACCGCGTCGGCGTCCTCGCCGTGCCCGCCGACCACCGGCAGCACGGCGGCGCCGAACTCGTTGGCCAGCCGGGCGTTGAAGGCCAGCTCGTCGGGGATGTTGGTGTCGGCGAAGTCGGTGCCGAGCACCAGGACCGCCTGGCAGCGCCGCTCCAGCGCGTGGAAGCGGTCCACCAGCACCGAGACCAGCTCGTCCTGCCCGTGCGCGGCCTGGAGCGCGGCGGCCTCCTCGTAGCTGAGGCCGTACAGCTCGGCGGCCGGCAGGTCCAGCCGGTAGCGGGCGCGCAGCAGCTCGACCACGTGGTCCGCGCCCGCCTCCCCGGGGGTCTGGGCGTGCACCAGGGGGCGGAACACCCCGACCCGGTCCACCCGGCGGGTGAGCAGCTCCATGACCCCGAGCTCCACCGCCTGCCGGCCGTCCCCCCGGCCGATCCCGGTCACGTACACGCTGCGCGCCACGCGGCTCTCTCCGTCCCGTCGTCTCAGGAAGTGGTCATATCGACCATACCTTCGCACCGTGAACGCCCGTTCGCGAGCAGAACGGCCCGGCGGGGGGCAAGGGGCCGAAGGTCATCCGGGACGGCCGGAGGTCATCAGGGGAAGCGGTCGGGGCCGGTGAGCCGGACGGTCACCGCGGCGGGCTGCTCGGTGAGGGAGAGCAGGGTGATCCGCTTGTCCAGCAGCCAGCCGTGCCGGTGGGCCAGGGTCCCGCCGGGACCCGGGGTCCAGCCGTCGGCGGCCAGCCGGGCGCGCAGCCGGCGGGCCGCCTCGGCGCCGGACAGGCCCTCGGTGCTCACGATCACGAGGTCGCGGCGGCAGGCGTGCAGGCCGCAGCTGCGGTCGGGGCCGCTGTCGTGCCCGACGGCCAGGCCGTGCGGCAGCGACACCTCGTGGCGTTCCGGGGAGAAGGGCTCGTGGACGGCGAGCTGGTAGAGCAGACCGATGACCAGGCCGACCAGTGAGTGGGCGGCGATCGCGATGGTCGCCCCCGCGGCCGGCTGGACGGACCCCCGGGCCGGCCGGGGGCCGTGGCGCCGCCGCTCGGTCAGGGTGCCGAGCAGCACCACCAGCCCGGCGGCGAGCGGGTAGCCGGACTGGGACTCGGCGGTGGCCCGGCTGTGGAACCACTCGCGTTCCAGCCCGACCGGGACCACCGCGAGGGCGACCAGTACGGCGGCGACCACCAGCCCGGTCGCCCGGGTGCGGGCCAGTGCGGCCCAACAGGCCAGTGGCAGCAGGAGGTAGCACCAGCCCAGCACCAAACCCACAGAAGGCCCCCCGCCTGCTGCCGACGTCTCAGGCGGGGAGCCTAGAACGTCACGCCGGGCGGAGCCAGAGGGTCGCCAGCGGGGGCAGGACCAGTTCGGCGCTGCGCGGCTGGCCGTTCCAGGTGACCGGTTCCGCCTTCACCGGAAGGGAGTTGGCCGTTCCGCTGCCACCGTACTCCGTGGCGTCGGTGTTGAGGGCCTCTTCCCAGAGCTGGTCGCGGCCGGGCAGCTCGGGCAGGCCGATCCGGTGGCCGTGCCGGACGACGGGGGAGAAGTTGCAGACGGCGACCAGCGGGGTGCCGTCGGCGGCGTACCGGACGAAGGAGAGCAGGTTGTCCTCGGCGGAGCCGCCGTCCAGCCAGCGGAAACCCGCGGGGGCGGTGTCCTGCTCCCAGAGCGCCGGGCTCTCCAGGTAGCGCCGGTTGAGGTCGCCCACCAGCCGGCGTACGCCCCGGTGCTCCTCGTGCGCCGGCCACTTCCGGTCGAGTACCCACCACTGCGGGCCCTGCTCGTGGTGCCACTCCGCGCCCTGGGCGAACTCCTGCCCCATGAACAGCAGTTGCTTGCCCGGGTGGGCCCACATGAAGCCGAGGTAGGCGCGGTGGTTGGCGCGCTGCTGCCACCAGTCGCCGGGCATCTTGGCGACCAGCGCCTGCTTGCCGTGCACCACCTCGTCGTGCGAGATCGGCAGGATGTAGTTCTCCGAGTAGGCGTACACCATCGAGAAGGTGATCTCGTTGTGGTGGTACTTGCGGTGCACCGGGTCCTTGCTCATGTAGACCAGCGAGTCGTGCATCCAGCCCATGTTCCACTTGAGGCCGAAGCCGAGCCCGCCCTGGTCGGTGGGCCGGGTGACGCCGTCCCAGGCGGTGGACTCCTCGGCGACGGTGATCACCCCGGGGCAGCGCCGGTAGACGGTGGCGTTCATCTCCTGGAGGAAGGCGGCCGCGTCGAGGTTCTCCCGCCCGCCGTACTGGTTGGGGCTCCAGTCGCCGCTGTCGCGCGAGTAGTCGAGGTAGAGCATGGAGGCGACGGCGTCCACCCGCAGGCCGTCGACGTGGAACTCCTCGCACCAGTAGACCGCGTTGGCGACCAGGAAGTTGCGCACCTCGGTCCGGCCGTAGTCGAACTCCAGGGTGCCCCAGTCCGGGTGCTCGGCGCGCTGCGGGTCGGCCGGCTCGTACAGCGGCTGGCCGTCGAAGCGGGCGAGCGCGAAGTCGTCCTTGGGGAAGTGCGCGGGCACCCAGTCGACGATCACGCCGATGCCGTGCTGGTGCAGGGTGTCGACCAGGAAGCGGAAGTCGTCCGGACTGCCGAGCCGGGCGGTGGGCGCGTAGTAGCCGGACACCTGGTAGCCCCAGGAGCCGCCGAACGGGTGCTCCATGACCGGCATGAACTCCACATGGGTGAAGTTCAACTCCTTGAGGTACCCGGGGAGTTCGGCGGCAATGGCGCGATAGGTGGTGAGGTCGGGGCGCCAGGAGGGCAGATGCAGCTCGTACACCGACATCGGGGCGCGGTGGTGCACCGTGCGCGCCCGGCGGGCCATCCACTCGCCGTCCTGCCAGCGGTGGGACGAGGCGGTGACGACCGAGGCGGTGCCGGGCGGGATCTGCGCGGCACGGGCGAGCGGGTCGGCCTTGTCCAGCACCCAGCCCTGCCGGGTGTGGATCTCGTACTTGTACTGGGCGCCCTCGCCGAGGTCCGGGACGAACAGCTCCCAGACCCCGGAGGAGCCGAGCGAGCGCATCGGGTGGCCGGTGCCGTCCCAGTGGTTGAAGTCGCCGATCAGCCGGACGCCGACGGCGTTCGGCGCCCAGACGGCGAAGGCGGTGCCGGCCACGCCGTCCACGGTGCGCAGGTGCGAGCCGAGCGCCTGCCAGAGCTGCTCGTGCCGGCCCTCGGAGATCAGGTGCAGGTCGAGTTCGCCGAGGGTGGGCGGGGTGCGGTAGCCGTCGTGCTGGCGGATCGGCTCGCCGCCGGGGTAGCCGACCAGCAGCCGGTAGTCGGGTGCCTCCGGGGCCGCCAGCAGGCCGGTGAACAGACCGCCCTGTTGGTGGGTGAGCTCCACGGGGCCCTGCTCCGTCTCCACCACGACCCGCTCGGCGAACGGGCGGAGCACCCGGATCGCGGTGCCGCCGTGCACGGGGTGGGCGCCGAGCAGGGCGTGCGGGTCGTGGTGCTGGCCCCGGACCAGCCGGTCCACCTCGCCGGGCGGCAGCGGCGCCTCGGGCAGCCGCAGCGCCCCGGGGGACGCCGGCGCGGCGGGCGCCGGCTCGGCGGGCCGGGGGGCGGCCGGCGCCGGCTCGGCCCGCCGGACGGTCGCGGGCTCACGCTGCGGGGAGTCCGGGCCGGCCAGGAAGGTGGCCGGCACGGAGCGGGTGGTGCGGCCTGGCGGGTCGAGCGGCGTCACGGCGGGGACCTCTCTTGGAGCGGGGCGGGAGGGACGGGGGACGTCAGACGGTGAGCGCCAGCCGGTTGATCGCGGCCAGTGGGATCGGCAGCCAGCTCGGCCGGTGCCGGGCCTCGTACACCACCTCGTACACCGCCTTGTCGATCTCCAGCGCGCGCATCAGCTCCGGCGAGGCGGCCGGGTCGGTGCCGCCGCCCGCGGTGTAGCCGGCGCAGAACGCGGTCCGGTTGCGCTGCGCCCAGGCGGCGGCCAGGTGCGCCAGCTCCGGGTCGGGCGGCCCGCCGGCCAGCAGGTGGGCGGCGGCGTAGTCGAAGGAGCGGAGCATCGCGGCGACGTCCCGCAGCGCGGTCTGCGGCTCGCGCCGCTCGGCGACCGACTTGGCCGGCTCGCCCTCGAAGTCCAGCAGCACCCAGCCGTGCGGGGTGCGCATCGCCTGGCCGAGGTGCAGGTCGCCGTGGATCCGCTGGACCGGCAGGCCGTCCGGGTGGGCGTCGGCCATCTGCTGGAAGGCCGAGCGCAGCGCGCCCCGGTAGCGCATCAGCCCGGGTACGGCGGCCACCGCGCTGTCCAGCCGGTCGGCCATCGCGGTCGCCAGCTGCCGGGTCTGGGTGCGGTCCAGCCGGGCGACCGGCATCGAGCGGGCGAGCACCCGGTGCACCTCGGCGGTGGCCCGGCCCAGCCGGTGCGCCTCGATCGCGAAGTTGCCCGGAGACGGGTCGCCCTTCAGCCGGCCCACCTGGTCGAGGGCGAGCTCCCAGCCGTCCTCGGCCTCGGGGAGGTAGCGCTGGAGCAGCCCGAGGGTGGCCGGCTCGGCGCGCTCCAGGCGGCTCTCGAACCAGGCGGCGACCCGGGGGATGCGGGTCGAGCCGGCCCGGGAGAGCGCGAGCGACAGTTCGAGGTCGGGGTTGGTGCCGGGGTGGACGCGGCGGAACAGCTTCAGGATGTAGGAGGTGCCGTAGATGACCGAGCTGTTGGACTGCTCGGCGGTGGAGGCGCGGCCGGGCAGGTTGGTGGGGAGTCCGGAGCCCGGGGTGCGGCGGAAGGACAGCGAGCCGAACCGGTCGCCGGTGGCCAGGTGCTCCAGCAGCCGCCCGGTGAGCTCCGGGTCGTGCACCGCGTCGTAGAGCGCCGCCCCGTCGTACGGGCCCTGGGTGAGCCGGCCGAGGACGGCGGACGGCTCGATGCCGTGGGGGCCCTGCGAGCGGATGCCGAGCAGCAGTTGGTACAGGTCGCCGTGCGGCGCGCCGGCGGTGGCGGCGTGCTCGACCCGGAGCAGCAGGTGCAGCAGGGCGGGATCGCCGACCTGGAGGGGGGTGCCGACCACGGGGGTGAGGCCGGTGATCGGCCGCCCCTTCCCGGCGTACCAGCGCTGGGTGGGGAGCCACTCGGCGATCAGCGGCAGTGCCGCCTGGACGAGTTCGCTGACCCCCAGGGCGGTCCTCCGGACCCCGGTGCCCCGCGGGGCGGCCGCCGCGGTGGGGCCGGCTGGGGCGTCACGGTGCAGGGGGGCTTGCGAACGGGAGGTTTCGGACATGACTCCCTTTCCCCGGAGGAGCTGGGCGGATCGCCCGACGGGTCTGGCCGGGTCCGTCAGTCTTCCGGATTGCGGCGGCGCGGCGGCTGCGGCACGCGAGCGGTGGGCCCGGGTGTCACGCCTTCGTGTGGGTGGCCGTTGGGCTGTTCTCCGTACGCGGTGGTGCAGAGACGACCGGGGGCGCGGGATGCGAACTCGCGCCCCCGGAGGCTTCGATGGGGCCTGCGGCGGGTGCCGGATCGTTACTTCGATCGCCTGGTTCCGCTCAGCCTGGGCGGCCGGCGGAGCTGGAACCAGTAGAAGCCGTGGCCGGCGAGGGTGAGCAGGTACGGCCACTCACCGATCGAGGGGAAGCGCACCCCGCCGATCAGCTCGACCGGGTACCGCCCGCCGTACTGCCTCAGGTCCAGTTCGGTCGGCTGCGCGAAGCGGGAGAAGTTGTTCACGCACATGACCAGGTCCCCCTCGTGCTCGCGCACGAAGGCCAGCACCGCGGGGTTGCTGGAGGGCAGTTCGGTGTAGCTGCCGAGGCCGAACGCCGGGTTGAGCTTGCGGATCTCGATCATGCGACGCGTCCAGTGCAGCAGCGAGCTCGAACTGCTTTGCTGCGCCTCGACGTTGGTCACCTGATAGCCGTACACCGGATCCATGATGGGCGGCAGACTGAGCCTGCCCGGGTCGGCGGAGGAGAAACCCGCGTTGCGGTCCGGGGTCCACTGCATCGGGGTCCGGACGCCGTCCCGGTCGCCCAGCCAGATGTTGTCCCCCATGCCGATCTCGTCCCCGTAGTAGAGCACCGGCGAGCCGGGCAGGGAGAGCAGCAGGGCGGTGAAGAGTTCGATCTGGTTGCGGTCGTTCTCCAGCAGCGGGGCGAGCCGCCGGCGGATGCCCACGTTGGCGCGCATCCGCGGGTCCTTGGCGTACTCGGCGTACATGTAGTCGCGCTCCTCGTCGGTGACCATCTCCAGGGTCAGCTCGTCGTGGTTGCGCAGGAAGATGCCCCACTGGCACCCGTGCGGGATGTTGGGCGTCTTGGCGAGGATCTCCGAGACGGGGTAGCGGGACTCCCGGCGGACCGCCATGAAGATCCGCGGCATCACCGGGAAGTGGAACGCCATGTGGCACTCGTCGCCGCCGGAGGCGAAGTCGCCGAAGTAGTCGACGACGTCCTCCGGCCACTGGTTGGCCTCGGCGAGCAGCACGGTGTCCGGGTAGTTGGCGTCGATCTCCTTGCGGACCCGCTGGAGGAACTCGTGGGTCTCCGGCAGGTTCTCGCAGTTGGTGCCCTCCCGGGCGAACAGGTACGGCACCGCGTCCAGCCGGAACCCGTCGATGCCGAGGTCCAGCCAGAACCGCAGGCCGGCGATCATCTCGTCCTGGACCCGGGGGTTGTCGTAGTTGAGGTCCGGCTGGTGGGAGAAGAACCGGTGCCAGAAGTACTGCTTGCGCACCGGGTCGTACGTCCAGTTGGAGGTCTCGGTGTCGACGAAGATGATCCGGGCGTCGGGGTACTGCTTGTCGTCGTCGGCCCACATGTAGAAGTCGCCGTACGGGCCGTCCGGGTCCTCCCGGGAGGCCTGGAACCACGGGTGCTGGTCGCTGGTGTGGTTCATGACGAAGTCGATGATCACGCGCATGCCGCGCAGGTGCGCCGCGTCCACGAACTCCATGAAGTCGGCGAGGTCGCCGAACTCCGGCAGCACCGCCTTGTAGTCGGAGACGTCGTACCCGCCGTCGCGCAGCGGCGAGGCGAAGAACGGCGGCAGCCAGAGGCAGTCGACGCCGAGCCACTGCAGGTAGTCGAGCTTGGAGGTGAGCCCCCTGAGGTCCCCGACACCGTCGCCGTTGCTGTCCTGGAAGGACCGCACCAGCACCTCGTAGAAGACCGCACGCTTGAACCACTCGGGGTCCAGGTTCTTCTCGGAGGTCTCGGGGAAGGTGTCGGGGACGGGCTCGTTCACTGTCACGCTGGGTTCCTCCGAACCGTGAGGAGGTGGGCCGGCTCGGCTGAGGGGTCGAGCCGGACGTAGTTGTGCCGGCCCCACGTGTAGGCGGCACCGGTGAGCTCGTCGTGGACCGCGTACGGCCCGTCCCCGTCGAGGGTGACGGTGGCCTCCTGGGCGTGGTGGGGATCCAGGTTGACCACGGTGATGAGGTGGTCGGTGAGGCCGTCGGGGGTCGGTGCGGTCTTGGAGTAGGCGAGCACCTGGTCGTTGTCGGTGGGGTGGAAGCGCAGCGAACGCAACTGCTGGAGGGCCGGGTGACGGCGGCGCAGCCGGTTCAGGACGGTGAGCAGCGGGGCGAGGGTGTCGGTGCGGCTCCAGTCCCGGGGGCGCAGTTCGTACTTCTCCGAGTGCAGGTACTCCTCGGATCCGGGGTGGGCCGGCTCGTTCTCGTAGAGCTCGTAGCCGGCGTACACGCCGTAGCTGGGGGAGAGGGTGGCGGCCAGCACGGCGCGGATCGCGAAGGCGGCCGGGCCGCCGTGCTGGAGGTAGGCGTGCAGGATGTCCGGGGTGTTGGCGAAGAGGTTGGGCCGCATGTGGGCGGCCGCGTCGCCGGACAGCTCGGTGAGGTACTCGGTGAGTTCCGCCTTGCTGTTGCGCCAAGTGAAGTACGTGTACGACTGGTGGAATCCGATCTTCCCCAGGGTGTGCATCATCGCGGGGCGGGTGAAGGCCTCGGCGAGGAACAGGACGTCGGGGTCGGTGCGGGCGATGTCGGCGAGCACCCGCTCCCAGAAGACCACCGGTTTGGTGTGCGGGTTGTCGACCCGGAAGATCCGTACGCCGTGCGCCATCCAGAACCGGAGGACCCGGATCGTCTCCTTGACGATTCCGTCCATGTCCTGGTCGAAGTTGATCGGATAAATATCCTGATATTTTTTCGGCGGATTCTCGGCGTAGGCGATGGTGCCGTCCGCGCGGTGGCTGAACCATTCCGGGTGCTTGTTCACCCACGGGTGGTCCGGCGAACACTGGAGCGCGAAGTCCAGCGCCACCTCCAGGTGCAGCGCGGTGGCCTCGGCGACGAAGTGGTCGAAGTCCTCGATGGTCCCGAGGTCCGGGTGGACGGCGTCGTGGCCCCCCTCCGGCGAGCCGATCGCCCACGGCGAGCCGACGTCGTGCGGACCGGCCGTCAGGGTGTTGTCCGGGCCCTTGCGGAAGGCTCGTCCGATCGGGTGGACCGGCGGCAGGTAGACCACGTCGAAGCCCATCGCGGCGATCGCCGGCAGCCGCTCGGCGGCGGTCCGCAGGGTCCCCGAGCGGGGCGGCTCCACCCCGGCGGGGTCGACCACCGCGCCCTCCGAACGGGGGAAGAACTCGTACCAGGAGCCGAACAGCGCC
Organism: Kitasatospora sp. NPDC057500; assembly: GCF_042802195.1. Classification (NCBI taxonomy): domain Bacteria; kingdom Bacillati; phylum Actinomycetota; class Actinomycetes; order Kitasatosporales; family Streptomycetaceae; genus Kitasatospora; species Kitasatospora sp. NPDC057500. The sequence continues at coordinate 15,026 of NZ_JBHVER010000044.1, forward strand.
CGCTCCCGGTCCACCTGGAGCGGGAGCGGCCGGGAGGCGCTCACCAGTTCGCGCAGCGGGAAGCGGGCCAGCAGCTCCTGCACCTCGGGGGCGAGCGCGGCGGCCAGCCGGGACAGCGGCGGCAGGCCCGGGTCGCGCAGCGCCTCGGCGGCGGCCAGCACCACCGCCCGGCCGTCCTTCTTCGGCACCCCGGCGGCGGCGCGCTCCAGCAGCTGGGCGCCCTCCTCCAGGACGAGCGCCGTGTCGATCCCGGCCGGCAGCTTGACCGAGGCGGTCCTGCGCCAGGTGGCCACCGGGTCGGACCACGCCTCCACCAGGTACGACCAGCGGCCGGGGGCGGTCGGGGTGACGTGCGCGCCCCAGCGGTCGCTGCCCTCGGCCAGCTCGCGCATCGGGGTCCACGGGCCGCTGCGGCCGCGCGGGTCGCGCAGCACCACGTTGGCGTTCACGGCGTCGTGGCCCTCGCGGAACACGGTCGCGCTGACCGGGAAGGCCTCGCCCACCACGGCCTTGGCCGGGCGGCGGCCGGCGTCTACGAGTGGGCTGACGTCCAGGACGGGGATGCGGCCGATCACGGTGTCGCTCTCTGTCGTCGTGCGGGCGGCGGTCTTGCCGGCGGAGGTCTTCCGGGCGGCGGCGGGCTTCGCGCGGGCGCGTCCCGCGGCGGGGCGCGCGGCGGCGGCCCGGGCCGGGGCTGCGTCCTCGGCCGGTCCGGCGGAGGGGTCGGCGGTGCTCGCGCTGCGGCGGGTGGTGGTGCGCTTGCGCGGTGCCTCCGCCCTTGTGGGGGGAGTGGCCCGGCTCTCGTCGGCCCCGGGTTGCCGGGCCGGTTCGTCCGGTCGCTCCGTACGGATAGCCCCGGCGCCCCGGGGCCCCGGCATCGCCGCGTCTGTCCGAGTGTCAGAATCCATCCGTCCGGCGGATTCCGCGACCGCTGCGTCGAGGGTGTCGGCCACCGGTGTGGACTGGTCCCGCGTGTCGCCGTGCATGCCAAACTCCTGCCCGAGATCGGCGGTGGCTCCCGCGGGCCGGAGCGGCCAGGGGAGTACCGGGAGGACTACTGGGTGGGGAGGACGTGCGACGGAAGCCTGCCCGCGCCGCCGTTCCGGGCAACCTGCCCCGCTCCCGCTCGGCCCGCGGCGGAGAGCCCGAGAGCCCGCGCGCGTTCCGGCGCACGCCTTCGGGGGCGCGCATCCGGACGACCCGGCCCACCCGTGAACGAGCCGGGCCGGGGCGAGGACACGCGGCGGTCCGCGATGCTCGCCGAATGGACCAATCAGGATGAGGAACGGTCAACGCGAAAAGGATTCGGACGTGCTGCTTCGCGGGGGAACGCCACCCGTCTCCGCACACCCCGCAGCATCGACGACCGTGCTTCATCCTCGCACCGGTGACCCCGATTCCGCAGCGGTACGCCAGGAGTTCCATCGGCGATCCGGCGCGGGTCCGCCGGGGGAAAAGGATCTGTTCCACGGCGTTCACGCATTGGTGGCGCGGCCCTGCGGAAAGTGCGCCTCGCGCGCCCCCCGTGCAGACCAATGCGCCGAATGCGATCTCATCAATAGGCCGAACGGATGCCGAATAGCCCAACTGACGCACCATCATGCCATCCGTCGCGGCTACGCTTCACGCCGTGAAGGCAATCCGCAGATTCACCGTCCGCACCGTCCTGCCCGAACAACTCCAGCCGTTGCACGAGCTGGCCCTCAACCTGCGCTGGTCCTGGCACCCCGAGACCCGGGACCTCTTCCGGTCCGTGGACCCGGACGTCTGGGCCGCGACGGGCGAGGACCCGGTGCGGCTGCTCGGGGAGGTCCCCGCCGCCCGGCTCGCCGCGCTCGCCGCCGACCGCCGGTTCCTGCGCCGGCTCGGCGACCTCGCCGACGACCTGCGGGAGTACCTGGCCGGCCCGCGCTGGTACCAGAGCGCCGGACAGCAGGCCGCCGCCCCGCTGCCCGCCGCCATCGCCTACTTCTCGCCCGAGTACGGCATCGCCGCCGCGCTGCCCCAGTACTCCGGCGGCCTCGGCATCCTGGCCGGCGACCACCTCAAGGCCGCCAGCGACCTCGGCGTCCCGGTCATCGGCGTCGGCCTCTTCTACCGGCACGGCTACTTCCGGCAGTCCCTCGACCGGGACGGCTGGCAGCAGGAGCGCTACCCCCTGCTGGACCCGGACGAGCTGGCCGTCACCCTGCTCCGCGAGGCCGACGGCACCCCCGCCCGGGTCGACCTCGCCCTGCCCGGCGGCCGCACCCTCGCCGCGCACATCTGGAAGGCCCAGGTCGGCCGCGTCCCGCTGCTGCTGCTCGACTCCGGCATCGAGGCCAACTCACCCGCCGAGCGCGACGTCACCGACCGCCTCTACGGGGGCGGCAGCGAGCACCGGCTGCTCCAGGAGATGCTGCTCGGCATCGGCGGCGTCCGGGCGGTGCGCGCCTACCAGCGGCTCACCGGCCACCCCGCCCCCGAGGTCTTCCACACCAACGAGGGCCACGCCGGCTTCCTCGGCGTCGAGCGGATCCGCGAACTGGTCGCCGACACCGGCCTCGACTTCGCCGCCGCCCTGGAGGCGGTCCGGGCCGGCACCCTGTTCACCACCCACACGCCCGTCCCGGCCGGCATCGACCGGTTCGACCGCGAGCTGGTCGCCCGGCACTTCGCCGGGGACGCCGCGCTGCCCGGCGTCCCGGCCGACCAGGTGCTCGCGCTCGGCGCCGAGACCTGGCGCGGCGGCGACCCCAAGCTGTTCAACATGGCCGCCATGGGCCTGCGGCTCGCCCAGCGCGCCAACGGCGTCTCCACCCTGCACGGCGAGGTCAGCCGCTCGATGTTCAACGGCCTCTGGCCGGGCTTCGACGCCGCCGACGTCCCGATCACCTCGGTCACCAACGGCGTGCACGCCGCCACCTGGATCGACCCGGCCGTGGTGCGGCTCGGGGCCACCGAGATCGGCGCCGACCGCGCCGAGGAGGCCATGACCACCGGCGAGACCCAGCGCTGGACGGGGCTGGAGCGGATCGGCAACGCCGAGGTCTGGGACCTGCGCCGCACCCTGCGGGCCCAGCTGGTCGACGAGGTCCGCCACCGGCTGCGCGCCTCCTGGCGCCAGCGCGGGGCCGGCGAGGCCGAGCTCGGCTGGGTCTCCTCGGTGCTCGACCCGGACGTGCTGACCATCGGCTTCGCCCGCCGGGTGCCGTCCTACAAGCGGCTCACCCTGATGCTCCGCGACCAGCAGCGGCTGCGCGCCCTGCTGCTGCACCCCACCCGGCCGGTGCAGATCGTGGTCGCCGGCAAGGCCCACCCGGCCGACGACGGGGGCAAGCGGCTGATCCAGCAGATGGTCGCCTTCGCCGACGACCCGGCCGTGCGGCACCGGATCGTCTTCCTGCCGGACTACGACATGGCGATGGCCCAGCACCTCTACCCGGGCTGCGACGTCTGGCTGAACAACCCGCTCCGCCCGCTGGAGGCCTGCGGCACCTCGGGGATGAAGGCCGCGCTCAACGGCTGCCTCAACCTGTCGGTGCTGGACGGCTGGTGGGACGAGTGGTACGACGGCCAGAACGGCTGGGCGATCCCCACCGCCGACACCGGTGAGGGCGTGCTCGACCCGGACAGCCGGGAGGCCGAGCGGCGCGACGACATCGAGGCCGCCGCGCTGTACGACCTGATCGAGGAGCAGGTGGCCGCCCGCTTCTACGACCGGGGCTCGGACGGCCTGCCGCACCGGTGGATCGCGATGGTCCGGCACACCCTGGTCACCCTCGGGCCCAAGGTGCTGGCCGGGCGGATGGTCCGCGAGTACGTCGAACGGCTCTACGCCCCGGCCGCGCTGGCCCAGCGCGAACTGGCGGGGACCGGCGCGTTCCGGGCCGCCCACGAGCTGGCCGAGTGGAAGGCCGGGGTGCGCGAGGCCTGGCCGGTCGTCCGGGTGGAGCACGTCGAGGCGGACTGCCCGGACGAGGCGCAGGAGCTGGGCAGCGCGCTGGCGCTGCGGGTGCAGGTGGCGCTCGGCCCCCTGGAGCCGGCCGACGTCGAGGTGCAGGTGGTCTCCGGCCGGGTCGACGAGTCGGACCGGATCTCCGACGCCTGCCTGCTCGCCCTCAAGCCGGTCGGCGGGCCCGACCTCGACGGGCGGACCAGGTACGAGGGCTCCCTGGAGCTCTGCCGCACCGGGCCGTTCGGTTACACCGTACGGGTGCTGCCCGCCCATCCCCGGCTGGCCTCGCCCGCCGAGTTGGGGCTGGTGGCGCTGCCGCCGGAGATGGCGGGGATGGACGCCGGAGTGCTGCGCTGAGCGGCGGGAGCGGGGCGCCGGTCCGGCCGGCGCCCCCTCCTGCTACCGCACGGCGGCGACCATGGCGTCGGTGACCGAGCGCCAGGCCACCCCGGCCTCGGCGAAGCCCGCCTCGCGCAGCCGCTCGACGTGCCAGCCGGCCGGGTGGGACTCGCCGTCGGCGTGCGAGCCGTACATCCGGTTGCGGACGGCCACCTGCTCGGCGAGCAGCGGGTCGGCCGCGGCGGCGATCCACCAGCCCTCCCAGTCGAGGACGCCCTCGGCCTTCTCCCGCTCCTGCCGTCCGTGCCGCAGTGCCCGTTCGGCGGCGTTGAGCAGCGGGACCGCCGGGTCGGGCATGTGGTCGGCGTTGAGGAAGACCCCGCCGGGGCGGACCAGGCCGGCCAGGTCGCCGAGGAGCCGGACCAGGGCGGTGCCGGGCAGCCAGTGCAGCGCGGTGGCGGTCACCACCGCGTCGAACGGGCCGGGCGGGAGGGCCTCGGCCCACCGGGGGTCCTTGAGGTCGGCGGAGACCAGGGTGAACCGCTCGTCGTCGCCGAGGACGCCGCGGGCGATGGTCATCAGCGCCGGGTCCTGGTCCACGCCGACGCTGGTGGCGCCGGGCAGCCTGGCGAACAGCCGCTCGGTGATGCTGCCGGTGCCGCAGGCGAGGTCGAGGACGCGCGGGGCGGGCCCCGCCACCGCCTCCACCACGTCGAGCATCACCCGGAACCGCTCCTCGCGGTCGGGCAGGTACCACTCCTGCTGGCGGTCCCAACTGCGCTGCCACTGCTCCCAGTGGTGACGGTCGACCATGGTCGTTCCCCTTCGTGATCCCGAGGCGGTGAACCCGGGAACGACCATAGGCCCTTTCGGTAATGGATGAAAGGGCCTATGGACTGTTACTCATGGGGTGTCGGCCGTCAGACCAGACTGTCCCGCCAGGCCTGGTGCAGCTTGGCGAAGCGTCCGGCGGCGTCGATCAGCTCGCCCGGGGTGCCGTCCTCGACGATCCGGCCCTGGTCCATCACCAGCACCCGGTCCGCGATCTCCACGGTGGAGAGGCGGTGGGCGATGATCACGGCCGTCCGGCCGGCCAGCACCGTGCGCATCGCCTGCTGCACGGCCTGCTCGCCGGGCACGTCCAGCGAGCTGGTGGCCTCGTCGAGGATCAGCACCGCCGGGTCGGCGAGCAGCGCGCGGGCGAAGGCGACCAGCTGCCGCTGGCCGGCCGAGATCCGTCCGCCGCGCTTTCGCACGTCGGTGTCGTAGCCGTCCGGCAGCTCGGCGATGAAGTCGTGCGCGCCGATCGCCCGGGCGGCCTCCTCGATCTCGGCGCGGGAGGCTCCCGGACGGCCGATCGCGATGTTCTCGGCGACCGTGCCGGAGAACAGGAAGGACTCCTGGGTCACCATCACCACCCCGCGCCGCAGCTCCGGCCCGGTCAGGTCGCGCAGGTCCACCCCGTCCAGGGTGATCCGGCCCTCCGTCGGGTCGTAGAACCGGGCGAGCAGCTTGGCCACCGTCGACTTGCCGGCCCCGGTGGCGCCGACCACGGCGACGGTCTGCCCGGCCGGCAGCAGCAGGTCGAACGGCGGCAGCACCTCCGCGCCGGTCCGGTAGGCGAACCGGGTCTTCTCGAAGTGCACCTCCCGGCCCTTGATGGCCGAGGCCGGCAGCTCCCGGGGCGCCGCCGGCTCGGCCACGGTGGGCTCGTGGGCGAGCAGGCCGGCGATCTTCTCCAGCGCGGCGGCGGCCGACTGGTAGCTGTTCAGGAACATCGCCAGCTGGTCGATCGGCTCGAACAACCGGTGCAGGTAGAGCACGAAGGCCGTCAGCACGCCCAGCTCGGTCGATCCGTCGGTGACCAGGTAGGCGCCGAGCACCACCACGCCGGTGGTCCAGATGTTGGCCGTCATGCGGGACAGGCCCCCGTACCGGGCGACCTCCAGCAGGCTGTCCGCGGTGGCGGAGGCCGACTGCCGGTTCACCACGGCGAACGCCGCGTCGTTGGTCCGCTCGCGGCGGAACGCCTTCACCGGGCGGATGCCGTTCATGGTCTCGGTGAAGCGGACGATCAGCGAGGCCGCCGCGGTGCGCGAACGCCGGTAGACCAGACGTGAGCGGCGCCGGAACGACTGGGTGATCACCCACAGCGGGAGGAAGGCGAGCAGCGCGGCCAGGCCGAGCTGCCAGTCCAGCACCAGCAGGATCACCGAGATGGAGCAGACCGACAGCGAGACCGTCAGCAGCTCCTGGAGCCCTTCGGAGAGCAGTTCGCGCAGCGCCTCCACGTCGCTGGTGGCGCGCGAGATGATCCGGCCCGAGGTGTACCGCTCGTGGAAGTCCAGGCTGAGCCGCTGGGCGTGCCGGAAGATCCGGCCGCGCAGGTCCATCAGGACGTCCTGGTTGACCCGGGCGCTGACCCTGATGAACGTCCACTGGAACAGCGTGCTGAGCAGCGCGCAGCCCAGGTAGGCGGCGATCACCGCGATCAGCGGGCCGGAGTCGTGGTCGCGCAGCGCCGGGATGCCGCGGTCCATCGCGAGGGCGACCAGCAGCGGCCCGGACTGCAGGGCGGCCTGCTGGAGCAGGATCACCGTCATCGCGGCGGCGATCCGGCCCCGGCGCGGGCGGAGCAGCGAGCGCAGCAGGGCGCCGGGTGCGCCGGGCGGGACGGGGATGTCCTCCTCGTCGGCCGGCGGGGTGGGCGGCTCCTCCTCGTGCGGACCGGCCGGATGCGGGTGGACGTCCTCCGTCAGGGTGTCGACGGGCTCGCAGGCGGTGGTCATCGGGCGGTGCTCCTCTCCGGGGCGAGGGCGGCCTCGCCCGACATGAGTGCGCGGTAGCGCGCCGAGCTCTGCAGCAGCTCCTGGTGGGTGCCGACCGCCTCGATCCGGCCGTCCGCCAGGACGGCGACCCGGTCGGCGAGCAGCACGGTGCTCGGACGGTGGGCGATCACCAGGGCGGTGGTGGAGGCGAGGACCTCGCGCAGGGCGCGTTCGACCAGTGCCTCGGTGTGCACGTCCAGCGCGGAGAGCGGGTCGTCGAGCACCAGGAAGGCGGGGTCGCCGACCACGGCGCGGGCCAGGGCGAGCCGCTGGCGCTGGCCGCCGGACAGGCCCAGGCCCTGCTCGCCGACCTCGGTGTCGACGCCTTCGGACAGGTGGTCGACGAATCCGGCCTGGGCGGTGGCGAGCGCGGCGCGCAGCCGGTCCTCGCCCGCGCCGGGGGCGCCCATCAGCACGTTCTCCCGGATGGTGGTGGAGAACAGGGTGGGGTCCTCGAAGGCGACCGCGACCAGCTCGCGCAGGTACGGGCGGTCCAGCTCGCGGATGTCCCGGCCGTCCAGGGTGATGGTGCCGGCGGTGGTCTCGTAGAGGCGGGGGAGCAGCGCGGTCAGCGTGGTCTTGCCGCTGCCGGTGGCGCCGACCAGGGCCATCGTCTCGCCGCTGCGGATGTGCAGGTCCACGCCGCGGAGCAGGTCGGGGGTGCCCGCGGGGGCGTCGGGGTAGCGGAAGCGGACGTCGGTGAACCGGATGCCGTCGGGGGTGGTGACGGTCTTCACGGCCGTGGTGGCGGGGCGGATGGTTTCGGCCGGCTCGGCGTCGGGCTCGTCCAGCACCTCGAAGAAGCGGTCGGTGGCGGTGGCGGCCTCGTTGGAGTAGGCCATCAGCCAGCCGAGGGACTCGATCGGCCAGCGCACGGTGAGCGCGGTCGAGAGGAAGGCGACCAGGGCGCCGGCGCTGAGTTCGTCGTGCGCGACCAGGTAGGTGCCGACGGCGATGGCGCAGCCGAGGGCGAGTTCGGGCAGGCCGATGACGATCGACCAGAGGTTGGCGAGCATGCCGGCCTTCTCCAGCTCCGTATGGCGGAGCACGGCGGACTGCTCGTGGAACCGCTCCGCCATGGAGCGGTGGCGGCCGAAGGCCTTGAGGATGCGGATGCCGAGGACGGACTCCTCGACGAGGGTGGTGAGGTCGCCGTTGCGGTCCTGCGTCAGGCGGGTGGCGCGGGAGTAGCGGGACTCGAACCGGCGGGTGAGCAGGAACAGCGGGAGGGTCGGGCCGAGGGTGATGAGGGCGAGCCGCCAGTCCTGGGTGAACATCAGCGCGATGCCGGCCAGGAAGGTCAGCGTGTTGACGACGAGGAAGACCAGCGGGAACGACAGGAAGGTCCGCATGACGTACAGGTCGGACATCGCGCGGGAGAGCAACTGGCCGGAGCCCCAACGGTCGTGGAAGGCGATCGGCAGTCGCTGCAGCTTGCCGTAGAGCTCGCCGCGCAGCGTCGTCTCGACGTCGGCCAGTGGTCTGGCCACCACCACGCGGCGGAGGTGGAAGAAGGCGGCCTCGGAGAGGCCGAGCAGGAGCAGGAGGGCCGCGAGGGGCCAGAGGGCTTCGAGGTCGTGCTCGGCGATCGGGCCGTCGACGATCCGGCCGAGGACGATCGGGACGAGCAGAGTGCTGAGGGAGGCGAGCAGCGCGGCGGTCACCGAGACCACCAGGCGCATGCGGACCGGACGGACGTAGGGCCACAGCCGAAGGAGCGATCGCACTGTCGAGCGCGGCGCGGGAGGCGCGGTGCCGGGCACTGCGACGGAGTCGGTGGCTGTGTCAAGGACTTGGTTCTTGGCCATCGCGGCGAGAATAGGCCGGATACCCTCTATCGCTCAGCCGGATATCGAACGAACCGTCGATTACCGGCCAAGTGCTCGGCCGGATCAGGGCGTTGCCCGGAAAAGGTGCAGCGAGCGGCCGGTGAGCAGCACGGTGTCGTTCGGGAGGTGTAGACCGGTGGGGCCGTCGCCGCCCTCGCCGGCGGTGTCGACGACGGTCTCGTAGCGGGTGCTCTCGGCCGTCCACGGGGCCCCGGGCAGGACGAAGGGAAGGGGGCGCGCACCCGCGTTGAGGAGCAACAGGAAGCTGTCGTCGAGCAGTGGACGGCCGTAGGCGTCGCGCTCGGACATGGCGGTTCCCGACAGGAGCATGCCCAGTGATGCGGACGGCGTAAACCAGTCGGTCTCGGTCATGTCCCGGCCAAGCGGGGTGAACCAGACCAGATCGGGCCGACCGTCCGGAGAAGTGGCGCGGCCGGAGAAGAACGCCCGCCTCCGGAGCACGGGGTGGCGGCGGCGCAGCCGGACCAGTGCGGCGGTGAACGCGTGGAGGTCGCGCCAGGCCGGGTCGTCCAGCAACGACCAGTCCAGCCAGCTCACTTCGCTGTCCTGGCAGTAGGCGTTGTTGTTGCCGCCCTGGGTGCGGCCGAACTCGTCCCCGGCGGTGAGCATCGGGACGCCGGCGGAGAGTAGCAGGGTGGCTGTGAGGTTGCGCAGTTGGCGGTGGCGCAGCGCGATGACGCCGGGGTCGGCGCTCTCGCCCTCGGCGCCGTGGTTCCAGGAGCGGTTGTCGTCGGTGCCGTCCCGGTTGCCCTCGCCGTTGGCCTCGTTGTGCTTGCGGTCGTAGGAGACGAGGTCGCGCAGGGTGAAACCGTCGTGCGCGGTGACGTAGTTGACGGAGGCGTACGGGCGGCGGCCGGCGTGCTGGTACAGGTCGGAGGACCCGGAGAGGCGGTAGCCGAGCTCCCGGACGTCGGGGCGGGCGCCGCGCCAGAAGTCCCGTACGGTGTCGCGGTAGCGGTCGTTCCACTCGGCCCACGGGGGCGGGAAGCCGCCCACCCGGTAGCCGCCCGGGCCGACGTCCCAGGGCTCGGCGATCAGCTTCACCCGGCTGAGCAGCGGGTCCTGGGCGATGGCGGTGAGCAGCGGGTGGTCCGTGGTGACCTCGTCGCCGCCGTGGCCGCCGCCGCGGGCGAGGGCGGCGGCGAGGTCGAAGCGGAAGCCGTCGACGCCCATCTCGTGCACCCAGTACCGCAGCGAGTCGGTGATCAGCCGGATCACCGGGGGGCGGCGGGTGTCCAGGGTGTTGCCGCAGCCGGTGTAGTCCGCGTAGCCGCGCGGGCGGTTGGGCGGGAGGCGGTAGTGGCCGGCGTTGTCGACGCCGCGCAGGAACAGCGAGGGGCCCCTCTCGGCGCCCTCGGCGGTGTGGTTGTAGACCACGTCGAGGATCACCTCGATGCCGGCCGCGTGCAGCGCGCGGACCATCCGCTTGAACTCGCCGACCTGGCCGCCGCGCGAGCCGGAGGCGGAGTAGCCGGCGTGCGGGGCGAAGTAGCCGACGGTGTTGTAGCCCCAGTAGTTGACGAGGCCGCGGGCCTGGAGGTGGTCCTCGCTGACGTGCTGGTGGACGGGGAGCAGCTCGACCGCGGTGACGCCGAGCCCGGTGAGGTGGGCGAGGGCGGCGGGGTGGGCGAGGCCGGCGTAGGTGCCGCGCAGGGCGGGCGGGACGCCGGGGTGGCGGAGGGTGAAGCCGCGCACGTGCAGCTCGTACAGGACGGTCTCGGCCCAGGGGGTCTTGGGGCGGTGGTCGTCGGACCAGTCGTCGTCGTCCCGGACGACGACGGATCGGGGAACGTACGGGGCCGAGTCGCGGTTGTCCCTGACGGTGTCGGCGACGTCCGCCTCGGGCCAGCCGCGGACGGCGGCGCAGACCGCGTCGTGGGAGGTGTAGGCGCCGTCGACGGCGCGGGCGTAGGGGTCCAGCAGCAGCTTCGCCGGGTTCCACCGGGCGCCGGTCCACGGGTCCCAGCGGCCGTGCACGCGGTAGCCGTAGCGGGTGCCGGGGAGGACGCCGGGGACGAAGCCGTGCCAGGTCTGGGCGTCCTGCTCGGTGAGGCGCAGCCGGGTCTCGCGGCCGTCGTCGTCGAAGAGGCAGAGGTCGACGGCCTCGGCGCCGCCGGCCCAGAGCGCGAAGTTGGTGCCGGGGCGGCCGTCCGGGCCGGGGTGGAAGCGGGCGCCGAGCGGCTGCCGGCTGCCCGGCCACGGCACCGCGCCGCCGGGCTGCGCGCGTACGGCGGTCGCCGACTCCTGCCCTGACGCCATGGCGCTGCCCTCCCTGCCGGAGTGTCCCGGACCCCGTGCGGACTCTCATTCCCTGTTCACACCGGACGGAAGCGGCTGAACACCGTCTTACCGGCAGATGGCGCCCGTGCACACACCCGCGAAGCCCGCCCCGCCGACCCCTCCCCCCGCCCCACCGCCCCGCCGCCCTGGGGTGGATTATGTCGACCGGTCTACTGATTCTGGGGTGTGTTGGAGTGGGAAGTCGGCGGGTCCGACTTCCCACTCCTTGCACCCGCGCGTGCCTGCGGCGGGGGGTGGACTATGTCGACCGGTCTACTGATTCCTGGGGGTGCTGGAGCAGGAAGTCGGCGGGTCCGACTTCCCACTCCGCTACGCCCGCGTGCCCGCCGCCCTCGGGATGGAATATGCCGACCGGTCTACAGAATCTGGTGGGCGCTGGAGCAGGAAGTCGGCGGGGCCGACTTCCTGCTCCGTGGGGGTGGGAGTCGGTCGGTCGGGGCGGCGTGTCCACGGGGGGATCGGCCTCGTTGTGGGGGTGTTGGACGGCGAGGGTGGGAGGCCCCGGATGTGGGTACGGCGGCTGGCGGCGCTGGGCTGCTGCCTGGCGGTGCTGGCCGGGTGCGCCGGCGGCGGAGGTGTGCCGGAGGGCGTGAACGGGGACGCCGCCCCGACCAGCGGGCCGGCCGGGCCGCCGCCGGCGTCCAAGGCGACGATCACCGCCGTGCCCGCCGACGACACCCAGAACCTGCCGCCCGAGGGCCCGGTCCGGGTGGCGGTCGCCCAGGGCCGGCTGGTCTCCGTCCGGCTCGCCGACACCCGGGGCGCCGAGGTCCCCGGCACGCTCTCCCCGGACGGCACCGGCTGGGCGCCGGACGGCCCGCTGCCGCTGGCCACCGCGTTCACCCTGGACGCCGTCGCCGAGGACGACCAGGGCCTGCGGGCGGTCCAGCACGCCGACTTCTCCACGATGGCCCCCTCCCACACCTTCGTCGCCTTCTTCACCCCCGAGGACGGCTCCACGGTCGGCGTCGGCATGCCGGTGTCGCTGCGGTTCAGCCGTGCGATCACCGACCGCGCCGCGGTCGAGCGCGCGATCGCGGTGACCGCCGACCCGCCGGTAGAGGTGGCCGCGCACTGGTTCGGCGGCCAGCGACTGGACTTCCGCCCCCGCGACTACTGGCCGGCGGGCACCAGGGTGACGGTCGCGCTGCGGCTCAAGGACGTGCAGGGCGCGCCGGGCGAGTTCGGTACCCAGAGCAAGGACGTCCGGTTCACCGTCGGCCGGGCCCAGGTGTCCACCGTCGACCTGGACGCCCGCACACTCACCGTCCGGGCCGGGCAGGGCGGCCGGACGGTGCGCACGCTCAAGGTGTCGGGCGGGGACGACAAGCACCCGACGTACCGGGGCGTGCTCGTGGTGTCCGAGAAGTACAAGGTCACCCGGATGAACTCGCAGACCGTCGGGATGGGCGACGAGTACGACATCAAGGACGTGCCGCACGCGATGCGGCTGACCAACTCGGGCACCTTCGTGCACGGCAACTACTGGGCGAACCCGTCGGTGTTCGGCACCGCCAACACCAGCCACGGCTGCATCGGCCTGGCCGACGTCAAGGGCGGGGCGAGCGGCGAGACCCCGGCGGGCTGGCTGTTCGAGCACACCATCCCGGGGGACGTGTTCGAGGTGCGGGCCGCGACGGGGGACGTGGTGCCGTCGAACAACGGCCTGAACGGCTGGAACCTCTCCTGGGCGCAGTGGGTGGCCGGGAGCGCCCTCCGGCCCTCCCCGGCGCCGTCCCCGGGCCCGCCGGTGAGTCCGTCCGCGAGCCCGTCCGCGAGCCCGCCGGTGAGTCCGCCCGCGACCCCCTCCCCGGCGCCGTCCGCGACCCCTGCCGCGACCCCTTCCGCGAGCCCGTCCCAGACGGCCGCCCCCTGACGGTCAAGCGCGGATGATCTTCACCCGGGTTCACCGGTAACCTCCCCAGGATTCACCCGTTCGGCCCAGCTATCCTGCTTGCCGCGCCGGAAGCCCGGCGCGAATGATCGCCGGTCCGGTGCAACCCGTCGGGCGAACAGGGCGTCCATCAGGATGAACACCGGGAGGGGAGAAACCGTGAAGCCGGTTAGGGCGGCCGACGCCGCGATACGTACCACCGTCACCCGCCGTCGCGTGCGTCAGAGCGCGGTGGCGTTGGCGATGGGCGGTGTCCTGCTGCTCACCGCGGCGTGCGGCGGCGACGACGACAAGGACGCCGGCGGCGGCGACACCGCCGCGACGGCCGGCACCAACGGTGCGGGGGGCGCCGGTGACGGCGGCACGCCGACCCCGAGTGCGACCACGCCGAAGACCTCGGCCGCCGTGCTGTCCGTCGAGCCCAAGGACGGCGCCCAGGACGTCGCCCCGGACGCGCTCAAGGTCGGCGTGACCAACGGCAAGCTCACCGCGGTCGAGGTGACCGACAAGGAGGGCAAGCCGGTCGCGGGCGCCATCAGCGCGGACGGCAGCGGCTGGAAGCCCGACGCCGCGCTGGCCGTCGGCATGGCGTACAAGGTGAACGCCCAGGCCACCGACGCCGAGGGCCTGGTGGCCGCGTCCACCACCGCGTTCACCACGCTGACCCCGGCGAAGAAGGTCTCCACCAACGACAACATCGCCGACAACGGCACGTACGGCGTCGGCATGATCGTCTCGGTGGAGTTCAACAAGGAGATCAAGAACAAGGACGCGGTCGCGCAGGGCATCACCTTCGAGACCAGCAACGGCACGACGGTGAAGGGCCACTGGTTCGGCTCGAAGCGCCTGGACTTCCGCCCCGAGAAGTACTGGGAGCCCGGCACCAAGGTCACCATCAAGTACCGGCTGAAGAACGTCGAGGTCGCCCCGGGCATCTACGGCGACGTCGACAAGGACGAGCCGTTCACCATCGGCCGCTCCCAGGTCTCGGTGGCCGACTCCGCCAGCCACCAGATGACGGTGACCAGGTCCGGTGCGAGCCACACCGTGCCGGTGACCCTGGGCGACGAGAAGAACCCCTCCTGGAACGGGACCATGGTGGTCATGTCCAAGGAGAAGGTCACCCGGATGAACTCGCAGACCGTCGGCCTCGGCGGCGAGTACGACATCCCGGACGTGCCGCACGCGATGCGGCTGACCAAGTCCGGCACCTTCGTGCACGGCAACTACTGGGCGAACCCGTTCGGCAAGACCAACGCCAGCCACGGCTGCATCTCGATGCAGGACGAGAAGGGCGGCAGCGACAGCTCGGTGGCGGGCAAGTTCTTCAACGACTCGATGATCGGCGACGTCATCGTCATCAAGAACTCCAAGGAGAAGACCGTCGCCCCGGACAACGGCCTGAGCGGCTGGAACATCGGCTGGGCGAACTGGTAGGCCCCACCCGCCGGTAGGCCCGACGGCCCCGGCGCGGCGACGACCGGCCCGACCCCCTCACATGGGGGCCGGGCCGGTCGCGTTCCCCGCGCAGGTCGTTCCCCGGGCAGGTCGTGCCCCGGACGGCGCAACCTTTCCGGCGGACGGTGCGTGTATCTGACGGACGCCGGAACGCGAGGGAGGGAGCCGACGGTGAGGTCGATACGCACGGTGGTGGCCGCCGGTCTGGTCGGGGGAGCGCTGGTCCTGACCAGCGCCTGCGGCGGCGGTGGCGGCGGATCCGGGAACGGGGGCGCGAGCGCGGCCAAGGCGGAGCTCGGCGCGGGCGGGGCCGCGGGGGCCCCGTCGGCGCCGTCCGCCCCGGCCGCGTCGACGGCCCCGACCCCGGCCGCCCCCACGAGCGCGCCCCCCACGAGCGCCGCGCCCAAGGCCTCGCAGGCCGTGGTGGACATCCAGCCGAAGGCGGGCGCGGTGGACGTCGCCCCGGCCGGCGCGCTCAAGGTCGCCGTCTCCGGTGGCCGCCTGACGGCCGTCAAGGTGAGCGACAAGGCCGGCCAGGAGGTGGCCGGCACCCTCGCCGCCGACGGTTCGAGCTGGACCCCGTCCGGCCCGCTCGCGGTCGGCACCGCCTACCGGGTGAGCGCGCTGGCGGCCGATGCCGGCGGCGTGGTCGCCTCGGCGGACAGCAGCTTCACCACGCTGACGCCCGAGCGCGAGGCGGAGGCGAGCGACAACGTCGACGACGGCGCCACCTACGGCGTCGGCATGATCGTCTCGGTCGCCTTCGACCGGGACGTGCAGAACAAGGAGGCGGTGGCGAAGGGCATCACCTTCAGGACCAGCGACGGCACCGTGGTGAAGGGCCACTGGTTCGGCTCGGACCGCCTGGACTTCCGTCCCGAGAAGTACTGGACCCCGGGCACGAAGGTCACCGTCCAGTACCGGCTGAAGAACGTGGAGATCGCACCGGGCGTCTACGGGGGAGTCGACCGGGACGAGCCCTTCACTATCGGGCGATCCCGGATTTCGACGGTTGACGCCCGGACGCACCTGATGACGGTGGTCGAGGACGGCCGGAGCTCGGTCGTCGAGATCACCTCCGGCTCGCCCGAGCACCCGACCTGGAACGGCACCATGGTCGTGATGTCCAAGGAGGGGGTGGTGCGGATGCGGTCCAGCACCCTGCCCGGGATGACCGGCGAGCCCTACGACCTCCAGGTCCCGCACTCCATGCGGCTCACCGCCTCCGGCACCTATCTGCACGGCAACTACTGGAGCAACGCCTTCGGCGAGGACAACGTCAGCCACGGCTGCGTGGGCCTGAAGGACGTCAAGGGCGGCGGCCCGGGCACCTCGGCGGGCAGGTTCTACGACGGGTCGCTGGTCGGGGACGTCGTCGCCGTGCAGAACTCCGCCCGCGGCCGAGTCGCGCCGGACAACGGCCTCAGCGGCTGGAACCTCGACTGGAGCGCCTGGTGACACCAGGCCCGGTGACACCCGGCACGCCGTGACCCGGACCTGCCCGAACGCGGGTTCGGGTTGCACGCGGCATATGCCGAAACACCCGTGATCGTTTGCTCATTGTCCGTACGCGGCCGCTTGCGTTCCGCAATGATGGACCGCATGGCGGGTTGGGGCGAAACAGATCAGTCATCACTTCCGGGATCCAGCTTGGTTGCTGACGTGTCGTTGGAGCCGTTCAAGGACGCCCTCGCGGCGCTGGAACGACTCAGCTCCGACGAGCTGGAGCAGTTGTACGTCGGGAGATTGTGCGACCGGGACACGCCGCGCGAGGTGCGGCTGCCGTCCCGGCCGGCGACCGGCCCGTTGGCGCGCCGGCTGGTGCTCACGGCCCTGGAGGCCTGGGACCTCCACCAGCACCTGGAGGTCGGCGAGTTACTCACCAGCGAACTCGTCGCCAACGCGGTGCGGCACGCCGCCGGCCGGACGATCGGACTGCACGTGGTGCGCAAGCCGGGCTGGGTCCGGGTGGAGGTGCGGGACTCCTCGCGGGCGCTGCCGTGCATGATCCTGGCCGAGCCGGTGCCCGCCAACGAACGCGGGCGCGGGCTCCAGGTGGTCGACGACCTGGCCGACCGCTGGGGCGCCGACTTGTTGCCCCGCGGCAAGGGCGTGTGGTTCGAGCTGAAGGTCCGCGAGCGGGTCTGAGCGCACGGGGCGGCCGTCCGGCCGGGAAAACACGCGGGGCCCCCGACATCACCGTGGTCCGGTGGCTGGGGGCCCCTGCAAGTCATCGCGCCGGCCAAGGGGGTGCGTGCCGCGCGATGGGCGTCGGCCGTGCCAGGTCGGGCCAGCCGAAGTCATCTGCCCACGGCGGTGCGCGCGTCAGGTTGGTGACGTCCGCCGTTGGACGCTTCGACTATCGCATGGATCTCAGCATGTGGGCAAACCGGATGGCTTCGATTTCAAGGTTTGTAACCTAGTTCACCTTGGGAATTTGCATAGGTTCACGCCGTGGCCTGAGATTATTCATGATCGGCACTATTGGCGGCGTCGCAGGAGCATCACAGGAACAGCGCGGCCAGGCCCGGGAGCCTGCGCCGCATCTCCTCGTCGTCGTCGAAGTCGAAGTCCTCGCCCACGGGCTCGTGCGAGGCGGGGCGGTGGGGATCCGCGAGCAGTTCGTGCCACTCCTCCTCGTCGCCGTGCACGGCCTCGAACGCCTTCGCCGCCGCGTAGTTGGTGTCCTCGTCGAAGATCTCCTCCAACTCCTCCGGTTCCCCCGGAAACCCGGCGAGGCTGTCGGGCGCGGCGAG
Organism: Kitasatospora sp. NPDC057500; assembly: GCF_042802195.1. Taxonomy (NCBI): domain Bacteria; kingdom Bacillati; phylum Actinomycetota; class Actinomycetes; order Kitasatosporales; family Streptomycetaceae; genus Kitasatospora; species Kitasatospora sp. NPDC057500. Next base: position 32,389 of record NZ_JBHVER010000044.1, read on the forward strand.
GACGCGCCCGTACCGGTCCCGGCCGAGGGCGATCACCCCGGTGCGGAAGTCGATGAACGAGTCGTCCGAGCAGCCGCCGCCGATGAGGTACCCGGCGGCCCACACGTCCCAGCGGTACAGCGCGTCGTGCAGCGCCGTGAACCGGCGCTCGAACGCGACGACCTCGTCCCGGGTCCGCCCGGTCAGCAGTTCGGTCAGGCGGTCGGCGAACGTCGGCTCCGACGCGGCCCGGGTGCCGGCGTCCGCGATCAGCGCCCAGAACGCGTCGAGCGGCAGCAGGTCGGGCGAGGGGGATTCCGTGGTCATGGGCCACACCTTCGCAGACGGGTCCGACAGAGGGCGCTTGACCTGAAGCCGGCTTCAATTCCCACGGTGTTCCCCGGGCCGCCGGTGGACGACCGGTGGCACCTGTGGAGGGGGCGACGCCATGACCGGTGCCGACGACGGCTTCGTTCCCGAGCGCTACCGGTACGCGGCCGTTCCGCACGTCATGGTCGGTGATGCCGCCGGCGCGATCGACTTCCACGTGCGGGCCTTCGGGGCGCGCGAGGACGTCCGGATCGAGGCACCCGGGGGCGGGGTGCTGCACGCGGAGATCGGCATCGGGCGGTCCGTCCTGATGCCGGGGGACGTCGCGGACGGCGCGCCGTTCACCGCCCCGACCGTGCTCGGCGGCACGAGCGTCGCCCTGCGCGTCCACGTGCCGGACGCGGACGCGCTCGCCGAGCGCGCCGCGGCCGCCGGCGCGGAGGTGTTCCAGCCGCCGGCCACCACGGCGCCGTACGGCTCCGGGACCTCGGCCCCTCCTCCCCGTCGGCTCGCCCTTCCCCAGGGCCGGGGACGGTGTGCTCGACCTCGCGTTCCCGGCGGACCCGGCGGTGCTGAACGCCGCCGGATCGCATGCGCCGCCGCAGCGGACCGGGGGCGCGCCGGACGCCGCCGCGGCGGACGTGTGCCGTCGGGCGGGGGCGGGCTGGACCGCGGGCAGTGGGGTGTCCGCCTGCCCGGTGTGCCGTACCGGGGGAGCTGCTGACTCAGGCGCGCGGGGGGAGGACGTTCTCCGGGAACTGGCCGATGACGTTGCCCGGCGGGCCGTAGTTGCAGACGACGTACGTCTCGTACCAGGTGCTGCCGCGGCCGAAGGCGCGGGCGCAGCCCAGGCGGGTGGAGGACTTCCAGACCACCTGGGTGAACAGGCCGGTGGAGTTGGCGAAGCCGGGCTGCTGGTAGTCGTAGTTCCGGTGCTGCCCGTACCAGCTGTCCACGGCCTGGCGGCAGCCGGCCCGGACGTCGGCGCTGTTGCCGAACCAGGACTGGTTCTCGCCGTACGCGGGGTCGAGGCCGTGGTGGCCGCCGGAGAGCCCCTCGTACGTGGAGAGCCGGGCGACCCGGGTCCTGGCGTAGTCCTGGACGGTGGGGTCCAGGGTCAGCGCCGGGACGCCGTGGCGGGCGCGGTACTCGTTGTGGGCGCGCAGGCAGTCCTCGGCGAAGGCCTCGTCGGTGGCGTCCGGCAGCGCCGCGCGCGCCGCCGCCGGCCCGGTGCCGGCCGCGCCGACGGCGGCGGCCAGCAGCAGGGTGGTGAGGGTGCGGACGCCGAAGCGGGTGCTGGTCATGCACGTTCCCCCGGGGTTCGTGTGGTGCTGTCCCGGTCACCATGGCACCCTCCGGGCCCCGGGGTGTCCGGGCCCGGAGGGGTTCACCCGCGCGGGCGAGCGTGCGGCCGGCCCGGTGCGCCGCCGGGGGAACGGGCCGGGGAACGGGCGGGGGGAGGTGCCGGGGGAGGCGTCAGCACTCGATGACGTTGACGGCGAGGCCGCCGCGCGAGGTCTCCTTGTACTTGATCTTCATGTCCGCACCGGTCTCCTTCATGGTCTTGATCGCCTTGTCGAGGGAGACGTGGTGGCGGCCGTCGCCGCGCAGGGCCATCCGGGCGGCGGTGACGGCCTTGACGGAGGCCATGCCGTTGCGCTCGATGCAGGGGATCTGGACCAGGCCGCCGACCGGGTCGCAGGTGAGGCCGAGGTTGTGCTCGATGCCGATCTCGGCGGCGTTCTCGACCTGCTCGGGGCTGCCGCCGAGGACCTCGGCGAGACCGCCGGCGGCCATCGAGCAGGCGGAGCCGACCTCGCCCTGGCAGCCGACCTCGGCGCCGGAGATGGAGGCGTTCTCCTTGAAGAGCATGCCGATCGCGCCGGCGGCGAGGAGGAAGCGGACGATGCCGTCCTCGTCGGCGCCCGGGATGAAGTTCAGGTAGTAGTGCAGGACGGCGGGGATGATGCCGGCCGCGCCGTTGGTCGGGGCGGTCACCACCCGGCGGCCGGAGGCGTTCTCCTCGTTGACCGCCATCGCGTAGAGGGTCACCCACTCCATCGCGTTGGCCGGGCCGATGCCCTCGGCGCGCAGCGCGCGGGCGGCCGCGGCGGCCCGGCGGCGCACCTTGAGGCCGCCGGGGAGTATGCCCTCGCGGGACATGCCGGCCCGGACGCACTCCTGCATGACCCGCCAGATCTCCAGCAGTCCGGCGCGGATCTCCTCCTCGGTGCGCCAGGCCTTCTCGTTCTCCAGCATCAGGCCGGAGATGGACAGGCCGGTCTCCCGGGTCAGGCGCAGCAGCTCCTCGCCGGTGCGGAAGGGGTACTTCAGCACGGTGTCGTCGGGCTTGACCCGGTCCGCGCCGATGGCGTCCTCGTCGACGACGAAGCCGCCGCCGACCGAGTAGTAGGTCTTCTCCAGCACGGTGGAGCCGTCGGCCCGGAAGGCCCACAGGGTCATGCCGTTCGCGTGGTACGGCAGCGAGCGGCGCCGGTGCAGCACCAGCTGGCTGTCCGGGTCGAAGTCGATGGCGTGGACGCCGAGCAGGTTGATCCGCTTCTCGGCGGTGATCCGCTCGACGTCGCGGTCGGCCTGGTCGACGTCGACCGTGCGCGGGGAGTGGTTCTCCAGGCCCAGCAGCACCGCCTTCGGGGTGCCGTGGCCGTGGCCGGTGGCGCCCAGCGAGCCGTAGAGCTCGGCGCGGACGGCCGTCACCTCGGTGAGCAGGCCCTCCGACTTCAGGCGGCGGGCGAACATCCGGGCGGCGCGCATCGGGCCGACGGTGTGGGAACTGGACGGACCGATGCCGATGGAGAAGAGGTCGAAGACGCTGATGGCCACGGAGGGACGTCCTTGTCTGGTCTCGTGGGTGGTGCCGGCAGGGAGGGGGAGACGGGAGGGGCGGTCGGGCGGCTGACACGGGACGGGGCACCGCGCGCACTCTCCAGTGTGCGCGGTGCCCCGGAATCCCCGGTGTCCGGGCGGAGTGAGCCCGGTCACCAGACGCCGAACGACAGGTCCTACAGGTTCGGGTAGAGCGGGTACTTCTCGGCCAGGGCGGTGACCCGGGCCTTGAGCGCCTCGGCGGTGCCCTCGTCGAAGGCGGGCTTCAGGGCCTCGGCGATGATGTCGGCGACCTCGCGGAAGTCCTCGGCCCGGAAGCCGCGGGTGGCGAGCGCCGGGGTGCCGATCCGCAGGCCGGAGGTGACCATCGGCGGGCGCGGGTCGTTCGGGATGGCGTTGCGGTTGACGGTGATGCCGACCTCGTGCAGCCGGTCCTCGGCCTGCTGGCCGTCGAGCTGGCTGTTGCGCAGGTCGACCAGGACGAGGTGGACGTCGGTGCCGCCGGACAGCACCGAGACGCCGGCCTCGGTGACGTCGGCCTGGAGCAGGCGCTCGGCGAGGATCCGGGCGCCGTCCAGGGTGCGCTGCTGGCGCTCCTTGAACTCCTCCGAGGCGGCGACCTTGAAGGCGACGGCCTTGCCGGCGATGACGTGCTCCAGCGGGCCGCCCTGCTGGCCGGGGAAGACCGCGGAGTTGATCTTCTTGGCGTGCTCGGCCTTGGAGAGGATGACGCCGCCGCGCGGGCCGCCCAGGGTCTTGTGGGTGGTGGTGGTGACCACGTCCGCGAACGGCACCGGGTTGGGGTGCAGGCCCGCGGCGACCAGGCCGGCGAAGTGGGCCATGTCGACCATCAGCAGCGCGCCGACCTCGTCGGCGATCCGGCGGAACTCGGCGAAGTCGAGCTGGCGCGGGTAGGCGGACCAGCCGGCGATGATCAGCTGCGGGCGGTGCTCCTTGGCGAGGCGCTCGACCTCCGCCATGTCGACCTGGCCGCTCTTGTCGTCCACGTGGTAGGGGGCGACGTTGTAGAGCTTGCCGGAGAAGTTGATCTTCATGCCGTGGGTCAGGTGACCGCCGTGGGCCAGGTTCAGGCCCAGGATGGTGTCGCCCGGCTTGATCAGCGCGAACATCGCGGCGGCGTTGGCCTGCGCGCCGGAGTGCGGCTGGACGTTGGCGTGCTCGGCGCCGAACAGGGCCTTGATCCGGTCGATGGCGATCTGCTCGACCACGTCGACGTGCTCGCACCCGCCGTAGTAGCGGCGGCCGGGGTAGCCCTCGGCGTACTTGTTGGTCAGGACCGAGCCCTGGGCCTCCATGACCGCCACCGGGGCGAAGTTCTCGGAGGCGATCATCTCCAGGGTGGTCTGCTGGCGGTGCAGCTCGGCGTCGACCGCGGCGGCGATCTCCGGGTCGAGGGCGTGCAGGGACTGGTTCAGAACCGTCATGGTGGAGTCTTCCCGGGAGGAGAGGGGGAGGAGCCGCGGCGGCGGGGCGGCCGCGCTGCGGCGGCCGCCCCGGCGGTGGCTCAGGCCGAGGGGTTGGTGAGCGCGGTGTACTCGTCGGCGCTCAGGAGCGGGCCGGTCGACTCGACGCGGACCTTGAACAGCCAGCCACCCTCGAACGGCTCGCCGTTGACCAGGCTGTTGTCGTTCTTGACGTCCTCGTTGACCTCGGTGACCTCACCGGTCACCGGCGAGAACAGGTCGCTGACCGACTTGGTCGACTCCAGCTCGCCGCAGGTCTCGCCGGCGGTCACGGTGGTGCCGACCTCGGGGAGCTCCACGTAGACGATGTCACCGAGGGCGTCGGCGGCGTGCTGGGTGATGCCGATCGTGGACACACCGTCGGCGTCGGCGGCGGTCAGCCACTCGTGCTCCTCGGTGTACTGCAGGTGCTGGGGGTTGCTCATGGCGTCATTCTCCAGGATGGGAAGCGGGTACGACGAAGCGGCCCGGCGCGCGGACGTTCCTCGCGGGGAAATCAGGTGGGGGAGGGTCAGCGGGCGCGCTTGTAGAACGGCAGCGCCACGACCTGGACCGGCTCGTGCTTGCCGCGCACGTCCACCGCGACGGTGGAGCCGGGGGTGGCGTGGGCCGCGTCCACGTAGGCCATCGCGATCGGCTTCTCCAGGGTGGGGGAGGGCGCGCCGGAGGTGATCCGGCCGATCGCCTCGCCGTCGGCGGAGACCACGGTGTACTCGGCGCGCGGCACCCGCTTGCCCTCGGAAACCAGGCCGACCAGCACCCGCGGCGGGTTGGCCTCGGCCTCGGCGGCGGCCCGCTCCAGGGCCTTGCGGCCGACGAAGGCGCCCTCGTTGGTGGTCTTGTCGAAGCGCACGACCCGGCCCAGGCCCGCGTCGAACGGGGTCAGGTCGGTGGACAGCTCGTGGCCGTACAGCGGCATGCCGGCCTCCAGGCGCAGCGTGTCGCGGCAGGACAGGCCGCAGGGGACCAGGCCGCGGTCGGCGCCGGCCTCGGTCAGCGCCTGCCAGATCTGCTCGGCGTCGCCCGGGTTGCAGAAGATCTCGAAGCCGTCCTCGCCGGTGTAGCCGGTGCGGGCGAGCAGCACGTCGCGGCCGGCCACCTGGGCCGGGAGGATCGCGTAGTACTTCAGGCCGGGCAGGTCGGCCCCGGTGGTGCCGGCCAGGATCGCGGTGGACTCCGGGCCCTGGACGGCGATCAGCGCGTAGGCGTCGCGGTCGTCGGAGACCACCGCGTTGTAGCCCTTGGCCCGGGCGATCAGCTCGTCCAGCACCAGCTGGGCGTTGGAGGCGTTGGCGACGACCAGGAAGGCGTCCTCGCGCAGGCGGTAGACGATCAGGTCGTCCAGGATGCCGCCGTCCTCGGCGCAGATCATGGTGTAGCGGGCGCGCAGCTCGCCGAGCGCGGAGACGAAGCCGACCAGGGCGTGGTCCAGCATCTCGCCGGCCTGCGGGCCGGTGATGGTGATCTCGCCCATGTGGGAGAGGTCGAACAGACCCGCCTTGGTGCGGACGGCGAGGTGCTCCTCGCGCTCGCTGCCGTAGCGCAGCGGCATGTCCCAGCCGGCGAAGTCGGTCATGGTGGCGCCGAGGGCGCGGTGCAGCGCGTCGAGCGCGGTGAGGCGGAGGGACGACATGGCCAGGAACTCCTCGGTCGGGGCACTCAGGGGTGCGCGCGCCGGGACCGGCCCTGCTTCGGGGGCGGCGGACCCTGCACGCGGGCATGCGGCGGCGTGGGTCTCCCCATCTGTCGTCGAACCTGAGAGCTTCACCGTCCACTGCCCTGCAAGGGACAGCATGGCGGCTTGCACCGTGGGTGGGCGGACGGCAGGGCCGTGCGCCGCTTTCCAGATGTGCCTAACCCGTGCGGTAGGGGTGCCTGAGAGATTCCGGGGAGGACTTGCTCCTTCGGCGCCGGCTGTGCCGCCTGACGGGGGCACTCCGGACTCTCCCGCGCGGGTTCGAGCGGCCGGTATGGAGTTGGAGGGGCCTGGGTGGATGCCACCGCAGACGCGCACATCATGGCACGTCCGCACGGATGAGGGGAGGGGGACTCCCTCACGTCCGGCCTGGCAGCCCGGCGCGGGGGGCCGAAACGCTAGGCTGCGGGCATCGGAGAGCAGAGGACGGTACGGCGGCGGATGGGGTACCCGGTGGAGCAGCAGGGGTGGGGCGGGCCGGAGTCGGCGCCGCCGGGCGGCGCGTGGCCGGCCAACGAGCTGGAGCAGGTGCTCACCGCCGCGCTCGGCGACCCGGGTGCCACCCCCCGGGTGATCGAGGTGCTGGCGCGCAGCCAGGTGTGGATCCCGCTGCCGTCGGGCGGCGACCCGCAGGGGGGATCGCTGGACCTGCCGATGATCGAACTGGCCGGCGACCCCTATGTCCCGGTGTTCTCCTCCCAGGAGGTGTTCCTCCAGCAGGCGCCGGGGATGGCCTTCGCGGTCGCCCCGGTGTGGGAGTTCGCCCGCGGCCTGCCGCTGGGCGTGGGCATCGCGGTCAACCCCGAGGCGGCGGTGGGCATCCCGGTGCCGCCGGAGGGCGTGGCGGAGCTGCGCCGCGGACCGCGCGAGGACCGCTGGGACGGCGACCCGGACGCGCCGCAGGGCGGCCGGGTGGCGCTGCGCGAGCCGGTGCCGGGGGAGGACCCGGAGGCGTTCCTGGCCGCCTGCCGCGGCGAACTCGCGGCGCTGCCGGGGGTACTGACCGCGCGGCGCGCGCTGGCGAGCGTCGAGGGCGAGCCGACCGTGATGTTCGTGGGCGTCCAGCTGGATCCGCTGGCCCCGGCCGACCCGGTTGCGGTGAACGGGGCATTGGGGCGGGCGCTGGGAACCGCGCCGCTGCCCGGCGGCGTCCACCTCGTACTGCTCGACCTCGCGGACGATCCGGTGGTCGACTGGTTGGTGAACCGGGTCGCGCCGTTCTACGTGCGGGGCTGATCCGGCCTCCCGCCGTCCCTCCGGCATCCGCCGGACGGGGTGCGGGCGGGGTGGCGGTGCGAACCCTGGCACGTCGGCGTGGCGGCGGTCGGCGGCCGCCCCATAGGGTTCGTGCTGACGGCCGCCGGGCCGCCGGTGACGGACGAGGAACGAAGAAGCGCAGCGAGGTGGGCGCATGAGTGCGGGATCGGTAGCTGGCGGTGCACCGGGGCCCTGGGGCCAGGCGCCCACCGGACGCCCGGATCCGGGCGCGCTGGAGCGCGCGCTGCGCGAGGTGGCGCCGGAGCGGTACGAGGCCTACGAGACGATGCTGCACGCGCTCGCCGAGGGCCGGGTCTGGATGCTGCTCTGGCACGGCACGCCGGGCAGTGCGGACGCCCAGTACGGGAACATGGAGATCAGCGGTCACGGGTACGCGCCGGCCGTCACCTCGCCCGAGCAGTTGGCGGCGTCCGGCTGGGCGCGGGCGCACGAGGTGATCTCCGGGCGGGAGATCGCGGCCTCGCTGTACCGGACCCGGTGGGGGCTCTGGCTGAACCCGCACGCCCCGGGCGGCGGGGTGGGCGTGCCGTGGGCGGACCTGCGGCGGGTCGCCGCCGGGCTGGACCGGCTGCCGGCCGGGCCGCTGAAGCTGAGCGAGCCCCAGGTGCCGGCGCAGCAGTTCTTCGCGCTGCTGGAGCGGCAGGCGGTCGAGGTGCGCGCGGTGAAGGCGCTGCGCCGGGCCTGGGTGCGTCCGTCGGTGGGCGAACCGTACCTGGCCATCGGCCTCGACCTGTACGAGAGTTCGCCGCCCACGGTGGAGGCCGTGCGGGCGCTGATGCAGCGGGCGATCGCGGTCGCGCCGGAGGGGCTCGCGGTCTCGACGGTGGCGATGGCGGACGAGTACGACCCGGTGGCGCTGTGGATGCGGGCCAACGCACGCCCGTTCTACGACCGGGAGGCCTCCGGGCACGGACGGCCGCAGACGGGTCCGTACCCGCCGGTGCCCCCGCCGCCGTACGCCTCGCAGCAGGGGCCGGCCCAGGGCCAGGGCTTCGGCTACGGCACGCATCCGCCGTCCCAGGGCTGGCCGGGGCAGCAGCCGCCGCAGCAGCCGTGGCCCGGCTACCCCGGTCGCTGACCGGGCGGACGCGCCGAACATTCTTCCACCGGAACCGGCTTGACAACATGTCAGGCCGGTTTCGGTGTTTTTCCGGACGATCTCGCCGAAGTGGCAGGCGGCCATCTTGACATGGCTGTTACAGCTATGTGAAGAGGGATATGCCGAAGATCGTGGAGGTGCATGCGTACAGATCACAGTTGGGCATCTGTCGGTTGTCAGGGCTGGCGCAAGCCAGTTCGGATGGCAGAGAGTTCTGCAACAGCCGCCGCGCGTGGTTGGCGCCCCACAAAGGCGAACGCGCTGACGGACCGCATGATCCACGCGAAGCCCATCCCGCGTGGCAGCAGTACTGAGCACGTCGTACCGCTGGGAAACAGTCCCGCACCTGCACCTCACGCACGTCCGCACCCAAGCACGTCCGCACCAGCCGAGCCGCCGATCCCGGCGTCCGGCACCCGTGGGCCGGCCACCGTCGGCGAGGGGACCGAACTGACCATGACCGCACCCATCAAGACCGCCGGGAAGGCGCCGGGGGCAGACGCCGCCGCGAGCCCGGCGAAGAAGATCGAGGGCCGCTCGCTCGGCCAGATCGCCTGGACCCGCTTCAAGCGGGACAAGGCCGCCGTCATCGGCGGTGTCGTGGTGATCCTGCTGATCCTGCTCGCCGTGCTGGCCAAGCCGATCGAGTCGGTCTTCGGCCTGGACCCCGACGCCCTCCACCAGGACCTGCTGGACGCCGACCTCGGCGGCCTGCCGAGGGGCGACTGGGGCGGCATGAGCTGGGACCACCCGCTCGGCATCGACCCGCTGCAGGGCCGCGACCTGCTCACCCGCGTCATCGAGGGCTCCTGGGTCTCCCTGCTGGTCGCCTTCGGCGCGACCGTGATCTCCAACGCCATCGGCGTGGTGCTCGGCATCATGGCCGGCTACTACGGCGGCTGGGTGGACACCCTGATCAGCCGGGTGATGGACGTCTTCCTCGCCTTCCCGCTGCTGCTCTTCGCCATCGCGATCTCCACCTCGCTGCAGGGCGGCGCGTTCGGCCTGCACGGCCTCCCGCTGCACATCATGGTGCTGATCTTCGTGATCGGCTTCTTCAACTGGCCCTACATCGGCCGGATCGTGCGCGGGCAGACCATCTCGCTGCGCGAGCGCGAGTTCGTCTACGCGGCCCGCAGCCTCGGCGCCCGGGGGCCGTTCATCCTGTTCAAGGAACTGCTGCCCAACCTGGTCGGTCCGATCCTGGTCTACGCGACCCTGCTGATCCCGACCAACATCCTCTTCGAGGCCGGGCTGAGCTTCCTCGGCGTCGGTATCCAGCCTCCGCAGGCCTCCTGGGGCGGGATGCTCCAGGACGCGATCCGGTACTACCAGGTGGACCCCCAGTACATGGTGGTCCCCGGTCTGGCGATCTTCATCACCGTGCTCGCCTTCAACCTGCTCGGCGACGGGCTGCGTGACGCCCTCGATCCCAAGAGCAACTGACCAAGCGTCAGGATCCCTCGTTCGGCCACCACTTCCTCAAGGGGTTGATCTCACCCATGCGTAGGTCCCGTACCGTCGCGCTGACCGCCGCTGCCGCGGCCGCGGTCCTGGTCGTCACCGGATGCTCGTCGGGCTCCAAGAGCGACGACACCAAGTCCACCGCCTCCGGCACCGAGGCCGCCGGCGGCTCCGGGGCCAACGCGGCCACCAAGGGCATCGTCAACGCCTCGGACAAGAAGGGCGGCACGGTCACCTTCGAGATGAAGGGCACCCCGGACTCGCTCGACCCGGGCAACACGTACTACGCCTACATCTACAACTTCGCGCGCCTGTACGGCCGTCCGCTCACCACCTTCGCGCCGGGCGCCGGCCCGGCCGGGGCCAAGATCGTCCCGGACCTCGCCGAGTCGCTCGGCCAGGTCAGCCCGGACGGCCTGACCTGGACGTACAAGCTGCGCAAGGGCCTGAAGTTCGACGACGGCACCCCGATCACCTCGAAGGACGTCAAGTACGCCGTCGTGCGCTCCAACTTCGCGCCGGAGGTCAACTCCAACGGCCCGACGTACTTCAAGGAGCTGCTGGTCGACAACGAGACGCCGTACGCGGGTCCGTACAAGGACAAGACCGGCGACCTGAAGTCGATCGAGACGCCCGACGACACCACGATCGTCTTCCACCTGAAGCACGCCTTCGCCGACTTCGACTACCTGGTCAGCGCCCCGCAGACGGCCCCGGTCCCGCAGGCCAAGGACACCGGCGCGGAGTACGTCAAGAAGATCGTCTCCTCCGGCTCCTTCAAGTTCGAGTCCTACGAGGACGGCAAGCAGGCCGTCCTGGTCCCGAACACCAACTGGGACCCGAGCACCGACCCGATCCGCAAGCAGCTGCCGGACAAGATCGTGCTGCGGATGAACATCGACCAGGCCACCATCGACAAGGACCTGCTGGCCGGCAACGCCCAGGTCGACCTGGTGGGTGGCGGCGTCGACCCGCAGACCCAGGCGCAGATCCTGCAGAACCCGAAGCTCAAGGCCAGCACCGACAACGCCTACGGCGGCCGCAAGGTCTACATGGCGATCAACACCCAGGTCGCGCCGTTCGACAACATCGAGTGCCGCAAGGCCGTCCAGTTCGCGGTCGACAAGGTCTCGGTGCAGACCGCGCTCGGCGGCCCGGTCCGCGGCCAGGTCGCCAACACCATGCTCCCGCCGGACATCCCGGGCCACCAGGACTTCAACCTGTGGGAGACCAAGGACAACAAGGGCGACGAGGCCAAGGCCAAGGAGGCCCTGAAGGCCTGCGGCAAGGACAGCATCAACACCGTGCTCTCCGCCCGCACCGAGCGCGCCACCGAGGTCGCCGCCGCCACCTCGATCCAGGCCGCGCTGAAGAAGGTCGGCATCAACGCCGAGATCCAGCAGTTCCCGCAGGCCAAGTACCTGGGCGACGCCGCCGGTGCCCCGGCGTTCGCCAAGGAGCACAACATCGGCCTGATGATGATGCAGTGGGGTGCCGACTGGCCGACCGGCTACGGCTTCCTGCAGCAGATCGTCGACGGCCGGGCGATCAAGCCCGCCGGCAACAGCAACCTGCCCTCGCTGAACGACCCCGCGATCAACAAGCTGCTCGACGACGCCGCGGTCAACCCGGACCAGGCGGCCCGCGAGAAGATCTACGCCGACATCGACAAGAAGGTCATGGAGCAGGCGGTCTACGTCCCGCTGACCGACTTCAAGGTCTTCCTGTACCGCCCGGAGAACGCCACCAACCTCGTGTCCACGTCGGCCTTCTCGGGTGAGTACGACTACCTGAACATCGGTACGACCAAGTAAGAGCCTGGCTCCGCATCCCTGAAGGCAGGTGAAGGCAGCGGCGCCCGCCGCCGTCCGGAGGATCCCGG
>NZ_JBHVER010000045.1:0-44289 GCF_042802195.1 Kitasatospora sp. NPDC057500
GCAGGCTGGGTAGGTCTCGTCTCTATCCCTGCCCTTCACCGCTGCTGGTGGCTTGTCTGGCGTAGGAAGTCGACTCGGCCGACTTCCTACGCCAGGCCCGGTTGTGCGGGCGCCTCTTCCCCTGCCGTCCACCGACCGGTGGACGGCAGGTTCCACCGGGCGGGCGTGTCCTCGACCGGCTCCGGTTGCGGAGGATCGGCGGTATGAATCAACTCCCCGTGCGGATGGCTCGTTGGAGCGCCCGGCATGCCCGGACCGCCATCGCCGGCTGGTTCGCCTTCGTCGTCCTCTGCCTCGGTGCCGGGATCGCCGTCGGCACCAACGAGGCCACCAGCGAGGACTACCGGGTGGGCGAGGCGGGGCGTGCCGAGGCGATGGCCGCCCAAGGAGGCCTGGAACGCAAGCCCGTCGAGCACATCCTCATCCGCCCCGCCTCCGGGCGGCTGGACGCGACCGCCGCGACCGCCGCGGCCCAGGACATCACCACCCGCATGCGCGCACTGCCCGAGGTGGCCGAGGTCGCCGACCCCGTCCGGTCGCAGGACGGCGAGGCGCTCCGGGTCTCCGTGGTCCTCAAGGGGCCCGAACTCCAAGGAAAGAAGAACGTCGTCCCCCTCCTCGACCGGACCGCGAAGGCGCAGGCCGCCCACCCCGGGCTGATCATCGAGGAGACCGGCTCGCCCTCCATCAGCAAGGGCGTCAACGAGCAGCGCGGCGCGGACCTCGCGCTCTCCGAGCGCCTCACCCTCCCGGTGACGCTCGTGACCCTGCTGCTGGTCTTCGGCTCGGTGGTGATGGCCTGCGTGCCGCTCCTGCTGGCGCTCTCCTCGATCGCCGCCGCCCTGGGCCTGTCCATGCTGGTCTCGCACCTGGTCCCCGACGCCGGCGTCGGAACCAACATGATCCTGCTCATCGGACTGGCCGTGGGCGTCGACTACACCCTCTTCCACCTGGAGCGCGAACGCGAGGAGCGGGCCCGCAGCGGCGGGCGGCTCGCGCCGGAGGCGCTGGTGGAGCTGGCGGCAGCCACCGCCGGGCGGGCCGTCGTCGTCTCCGGTCTCGCCGTGATCGTCTCCACCGCAACCCTCTACCTGGCCTCCGACGTCATCTTCTCCTCGCTGGCGACGGGCACCATCCTGGTCGTGGCGGTCGCCGTGGCGAGTTCGCTCACCGTGCTGCCCGCCCTGCTGGTGACGATCGGCCGCCGTGCCGAACGCCGCGCCGAGCGCAGGACCAAGAGCCGGGCGAAGCGCCCGGCGGACGACCCCGGCCGCATCGTCGGCGCCCTGCTCCGCCCCGCGCAGCGGCACCCCGCGCTCACCCTCTGCCTCTCGACCCTCCTCATGCTCGGCCTGGCCGCGCCCGCCCTCGGCCTGCGGCTCGTCGACCCCGGCAAGGACACCTTCTCCCGCGACATCCCCGCGATGCGGGTCCACGACCGCCTCACCCACGCCTTCCCCGAGCTCCTGACCAGGCACGAGGTCGTCACCCGCGCCGCCCCCGGCCAAGCGCCGGAGGTGAAGCGGGCACTGGCCGACCTCGGCCGGCGCACCCAGGCCGACCCGCTGTTCGCCCAAGCCGCCACCGCCGGACCGGTACTGCGCAGCTCCGCCGACGGCCGGATCACCGTGCTGGAGCTGGCCGTCCCCTTCCCCGCCTCCTCCTCCCAGGCGATCGCCTCCCTCGACCACCTCCGCCGGATTCATCTGCCCGCCACCGTCGGCTCGTTGGCCGGAGCTGAGAGCGCGGTGAGCGGGGACGTCGCCCGGGGCCGCGACTACGTGGCGCACGAGCGCGAGACGCTGCCCCTGGTGGTCGGCCTCCTGCTGCTGGCCACCTTCCTGATGACCCTCCGGGCGTTCCGCTCACCGGTCCTCGGGCTGCTCGGCGTCGTCCTCAACCTGCTGTCCGCCGCGGCCTCGTTGGGTCTGCTGGTCGCGGTCTTCCAGGGGACGTGGGCCGAGGGCCTGCTCGCCTTCGACTCGCTCGGCGCGATCGCCTCCCGGGTGCCGCTGTTCCTCTTCGTGATCCTGTTCGGCCTCTCGATGGACTACCAGGTGTTCGTGCTCAGCCGGATCCAGGAGTTCGTGCGCGCCGGGATGCCGGCCCGCGAGGCGGTCCTCGCCGGGATCGGCCGTTCGGCGAGGGTGGTCACCAGCGCGGCGGTGGTGATGGTGACGGTGTTCGGTGCCTTCGTCGCCCTGCACCTCACCGAGATGAAGCAGATGGGCTTCTGCCTGGCCGTGGCCGTGCTGCTGGACGCCGTGGTGGTCCGGCTCATGGTGCTGCCCTCGGCCCTGCTGCTGCTCCGCGACACCGCCTGGTGGCCGCCGCAGCGCCCGCGTCCCCGCTCCCGCCCCCGCCCGCGCTCCCGGCAGACGATCGTAGGCTGACCGTCATGACTCGCCTCCCGCAGTCCGACGACCGGTTCCGGTTGCGCGCGCTCCGCCGTTGGTACGTGGCCGGGTGGGTCGTCCTGGGGATCTCTCCCCCGGTCGTCTCCGTGCTCGACGACCACGGCGCCACCGCCTACTGGTCGATCGGGCTGGCGGCGGCACTGGCCCTCTGCTACGCGGGCGTCGCGGCCCGGCCCGACCGGCCGGTGCTGCGGCCGCGGGCCTTCCTGGGTGTGCTCGTCCTCGGCATGGGGGCACTGGCGCTCGTCCGGGGTGACGGGGCGGCGCTGTTCATCGTCTCCCTTCCCCAGTTCTGGCTGCTCGCCGGGAGCCCGCGCCGGGCGATCGCCCTCAGCGCCGCCGGAGCGGCGGCCACCGTGACCGGCATCGTCCGCCACCAGGCCTGGGACGCCCAGGAGTTCGCATCGGGCAACGTCGTCTTCACGCTGATCGGCTGGCTGGCGGGGGTGCTCGTCGGGCTCGGGGTGGTCCGGATCGTCGAGCAGGGCGACGAGCGCGCCGGCCGGCTGGGCGCCGAACTGGAGGCCGCCCGGCTGCGCCTGGCCGAGGCGCATCGGCTCCAGGGCGCCACCGAGGAGCGCGAGCGGCTCGCCCGGGAGATCCACGACACCCTCGCACAGGGCTTCGCCTCGATCATCGTGCTGGCGGAGGCGGCCGGGTCCAGTCTCGCCGCCGATCCGGGCCGCGCCGCCCAGCAGTTGCTCTCGATCGAGCGGACCGCCAGGGAGAACCTCGCCGAGGCACGCGTACTGGTGGGCTCGGCCCCGCAATCCGGGCTCGCCCCGGGCTCGGTCGCCGGGACCCTGCGCCGGACCCTGGAGCGGTTCACCGAGGACACCGGGCTCCCCGTGGCGGCGGAGCTGGCGGAGGTCGCGTGCGACGGGCCGACCCGGATCGCGCTGCTGCGCTGCACCCAGGAGTCGCTCGCCAACATCCGCAAGCACGCGGCCGCCTCCGAGGTGTCGGTCGTCCTCGGCCCGGTCCGCGACGGCATCGAGCTGGAGATCACCGACGACGGGCAGGGGTTCGTGGTGCGGGACTCGCACGGCTTCGGGCTCAACGGCATGCGCCGGCGGCTCGCCGAACTCGGTGGCGAGCTCACCGTGACCAGCTCGCCCGGTGACGGCACCCGGGTGCTCGCCGCCGTCCCGGCCCACCCGGCCCACGGGCAGGGGTGACGCCATGGGATCCGGAACACGGAAGCTCCGCGTCGTCGTGGTCGACGACCACACCGTGATGCGCGCCGGACTGGTCGCTCTGCTGGCCTCCGAACCGACCGTGGAGATCGTGGGCGAGGGCGGCGACGGCCGGGCGGCCGTCGAACTCGTCGCCCGGCTGCGGCCCGACGTGGCACTGCTGGACCTGCGGATGCCGGTCCTCGACGGTGCGAGCGCCACCGCCGAGATCACCGCCGCCCGATCGGCGACCCGCGTGCTGATCCTGACCACCTACGACACCGATGAGGAGATCGAGCGCGCGGTCGAGTCCGGGGCCATCGGCTACCTGCTCAAGGACACCACGCGCGAGCGGCTCGTCGAAGCCATCCACTCGGCGGCCAGGGGCGAGACCGTGCTGGCCCCCCGGGTCGCCGAACGCCTGGTCGCCCGCCTGCGCCGCCCGGCCCCCGTGGTGTTGACCGCCCGCGAGACGGAGGTGCTGACCGCCGTCGCCGACGGTCTGTCCAACGTGGAGATCGGACGCCGCCTCGTCATCACGGAGGCCACCGTGAAGACCCACCTGCTGCGGATCTTCGCCAAGCTCGACGTCAACGACCGCACCCACGCCGTGGTCACGGCCCTGGACCGCGGCCTCCTGGACCGGCCCTAAGGCGCGTTCGCCCGCCACTCCTCGGCGAGGAGGCCGAGCAGCACCTGGTCCAGGAACTCGCCGAGGACCCAGGCCGAGGAGCGCAGCACGCCCTCGCGGACGAAGCCGTTGCGCTCGGCGGTGCGCAGCATCGCGGTGTTGTCGGCCAGCGTCTCGATCTGGAGCCGCTGGAGGCCGCGCACCGCGAAGCCGTAGTGGCACAGCACCGCGACCACGTCGGTCCCGTAGCCCTTGCCGCGGGTGGACGGCAGCAGGCCGAGGCCGACGTGCGCCGACCGGTTGTGGGTGTCGATGCCCCACAGCGTCGCCGTGCCGACCAGCGTGCCGCCCTCCGACTCCACCACGGAGAAGGAGACATGGGCCTGCTGCGTGTCGTCCCCCACCAGCCGGGGGTCCTTGCTGCCGGGGGAGAACGGCCGCCACGGCCGGCCCTCCGACCGCGCGGAGACGACCACGTCGTCGTAGAGCCCGGCCAGCAGGATGGGGATGTCCTCGTCGTGCCGGGCCCGCAGCCCGATCTTTTCGCCTCGAAGCATGTCGGATTCCTATCTGACGAACCGTCAGCCGGCAAACGAATCAGCCCGCCTCCGCCGCCCGCGTCTTGTGCGCGGCGCCGGCCCGGGGGGATCCGTCGACCGAGAGGCAGATGCCGAAGACGCGGTCATGGCTGGTCCAGCCGTTCACCCGGCCCCGGTTGTTGCTGATCTGCACACGCCTTCTGGCCGGATCGACGGCCGACACCAGGTGCAGGTACACGGCGCCGGCGACCCGGGCCAGCACGATGTCCCCGAGCTCCAGCTTCGTCGGGTCCACCGGCGCGACGACCACCGGCTGCCGGCTGCGGATCAGCGGGACCATCGAGGAGCCGCTCGGCCGGAACTCCACGGTGGCTCCGCCCGCCACCCGGGCTGCCACGCCATCCAGTACGCCCATCCGACGATCCTGGCAGATCCGGCCGGGCTGGAGAACCTAGATCTCCACCCGCCGCCAGCCCTCGCAGCCGCCCGGCTCCACGGGGTCCACGGGCACCGTGGCGAAGTCGTAGCGGACACCGCCGCCGCCGAAGGCCAGCAGCGAGATCGAGGACGAGCCCCAGAGCCGCCCGTCGCCGAACTCGCGGCGCTGGACCAGGGCGGCGGAGTCGTCGAACGCCAGGCCGTCGCCGGTGACGACCGGCAGCCAGTCGCCCCACGCCTCCTCGGCCGTCGCGGGGCCGGGGCGCGGCTCCGGCCGGGGTGCGGCGGCGAAGCGGGCCCGGAAGTGGGCGGCTCGGGCGGCCATCAGGGTGCGGATGTGCTCGGAGGCGGTGCGGCTCTCGGCCAGGCCCTCGGGGCCGTCGTTGAGGACGACGCTCAGGCCGGTCGGCAGCTCCAGCCCGGTGAGCCGACTGCCGCTCCCGCCCCAGCTCAGCACGTGTGCGCCGGTCGGCCGGACGACCACCAGGTGGAACGGGTCGTACCGGTCGAGGTCCAGTTCGTCGACCCGGCCGCCCCGGACGGCGAGCAGCGGCAGCTCGCCGCGCGAGAGCCGGGCCTCCTTCGGTGCCAGGGTGCCGAAACCGTTCAGCAGACACGCCGCGACCGGCCCCGGAGCCTCCGCCCCGCCCGGCTCCACGGCGAGCCACGTCCCGCCCGCGACCAGGTCCAGCCCGCCGACGGCCGACGGCTGCGCGGGCCAGTGCCGGCCGGGCGGGGCCCACCGCCGCCCGGCGTACTCGTCCCGCACCGACAGCAGCAGGACCGGCGCCGCCGCCGCCGGCTCGATGCTCACGAACGCCGTACACACGTCCCGTCCCCCTGACCTCGTCCGACACCACCCTCCCCGCGATCCTCGCACGCCCGTTCGGCAATCGGGAGTCGTGCGAGGTCTTCCGCCCGGCCGCCCGTCCGTGCCACACTCCGCGACGCCGCCCGGCTCGGTCGCCCCGAAGTGGCCCAGGATTTTCGCGCGTGAACGTGCCGGGACAGCGGGCCGCCGGGTTCCTAGGCTGGCAGTCATGACGATCACGAACGACAGCACCGACGCCCCCGTGTCCGCGCCGGCCCAGCGGATCTCGCTGCCCGACCTGGCGCCCGAGTACTACAAGGCGATGTCCGCCGTGGAACGCGCCGCCCGGCAGGGGGTGGATCCGGTCATCGCGGAACTGGTCAAGGTGCACGCCTCGATGATCAACGGCTGCTCGTTCTGCATCGACATGCACTCCACCGACGCCGTCAAGAACGGCGAGCAGCACCACCGCCTGCTCTCCCTCCCCGCCTGGCGCGAGACCTCGTGGTTCACCGCCAAGGAGCGCGCCGCCCTCGCGCTGGCCGAGTCGATTACCCTTCTGACGCAGGGTCATGTGCCGGATGCCGTCTACGACGAGGCCGCCGCGCACTTCGAGCAGGTCGAACTGGCGCAGCTGATCGCACTGATCATCACCATCAACTCCTGGAACCGGATCGGTGTGACCTCCCGCCTCAGCCCGGCCGCGAAGTAAGGGGAACACGCGATGCCGACATCGACGGAGCAGCGGGACAAGGCCCGCCGCCTGCATGAGCTCCACCGCCCCGGCAAGCCGTTGGTGCTGGCCAACGTGTGGGACGCAACGGGTGCCCGGCTGGTCGCGGCCGCCGGGGCGCCGGCCGTGGCCACGGCGAGCGCGAGCGTCAGCTGGGCGCTCGGCAGTGCCGACGGCGACGCCGCCGACCGGGACGAGGTGCTGGCGCAGACGGCGCTGGTGGTCCGCGCCGCCGGGCCGCTGCCGGTCACCGCCGACCTGGAGAGCGGGTTCGCCGACACCGCCGCCGGGGTCGGCGAGACGGTCGCGGCGCTGATCGCCACCGGCGCGGTGGGCGTCAACCTGGAGGACGGCGCCCGGCCCGCCGCCGAGGCCGCGGAGCGGATCGCGGCGGCCCGCGCGGCGGCGGACGCGGCCGGCGTGCCGCTGTTCGTCAACGGCCGGACCGATGTCTTCATGCGGCAGATCGGCGCGCCGGAGGGGCGGTTCGACGAGGCGGTGGCCCGGCTGCGGGCGTACGCCGAGGCGGGCGCGGACGGCCTGTTCGTGCCGGGGGTGGCCGACCCGGCGGTGATCGCCGCGCTGGTCGAGGCCGTGCCGGGGCCGCTGAACGTGCTGGGCGGGCCGGGCCTGCGGTCCGTACCGGAGCTGGCGGCGCTGGGCGTGGCCCGGGTGAGCCTGGGACCGGGCCTGGCGCGGGTGGCGTACGCGGCGGTGCGCCGCGCCGCCGAGGAGGTGTACGCGGACGGAACGTACACCGCGCTCGACGGCGGGCTGGGCTACGTGGAGTTGCAGGGGCTGTACGTCACCGGGTGAGCGGGCCGAGCGTGCCCACCGCGTGGTCGAGCACACTGCCGTTGGCGCAGTGGCTCGGCCCGGCGGCGTGGCTGCCGAGCGCCGGGACGACCGCCACCTCCTGGAGACAGGTGGCGGCGGCGCCGAAGTCCCCGTCGAACAGCGGCGTGGACGGGGACGCGGGCGCGGACGCCGTCGCGGAGGCGAACGCGGGCGCCGGCGCGCCGGCCAGCGCCAGCGCGGCCAGCGCGAGCGCGGCGGGCCGCCGCACGCCGGTCACAGGCCGTGCCCGATCTGGCCGCTGAGACCGGGGTGGGTCAGCTGGCCGGTGCCGATCGCCTCGATCTCGGTGGCGGCCCTGCCGACCAGCGGAAGGTCCCTCGCCTCGTGGATGACGAGGTCGGCGGGGGAGAGGGTGAGCCCGTTGGACAGGCCGCCGAGCGCGTCCGGGGAGGCCGCGGTGGAGGTGGCGGCGGAGGCGGCGGGCACGGCGGCGGCGAGACCGGCCATGGTGAGGGCGGCCAGGGTGGCGAGTTTCTTCATGAACCCCCCAACGACCCGGGCCGCCCTCGGTCACCGCGCCGGGGGGACGGTCACCCGGAGCGTCCGCACGCTGTTGCTGACGAACGACCCGATCGGCTCCGGCGCCGGCCCGTCCGCGAGCGCCAGCCCGGGATGGCGCTCGAACAGCAGCCGCAGCGCCGTCTCCGCCTCCAGCCGGGCGAGCCCGGAGCCGAGGCAGAAGTGCGGGCCGTGCCCGAAGGACAGGTGCCGGTTCGGCTGCCGGGTGACGTCGAAGCGGTCGGCGTCCGGGAAGCGGGCGCCGTCGCGTCCGGCGGCCGCGTACGAGGCGAGCAGCGCCTCGCCCCGCCGGATCAACGCGTCGCCGACCGGGATGTCCTCGGTCGCGTAGCGCAGCGGGAACTGGCCGACCGGCGAGTCCCAGCGCAGCGTCTCCTCGACGACCGCCGACCACGGCACCGTGCCGTCCAGCACCAGCCGCAGCTGCCCGGGGTGGGCGAGCAGGGCGCGGACGGCGTTGGTGATGAGGTTCAGCGTGGTCTCGTGGCCCGCCACCAGCATCAGCAGCAGGGTGCCGACCAGTTCGCTCTCGCTGAGCCGGTCGTCGTCCTCGCGGGCGGCGATCAGGTCGGTGGTGAGGTCGTCGCCGGGCTCGGCCCGCTTGGCGGCCACCACCGAGCCGAGCAGCGCGAACAGCGACCGCTGCGCGGCGACGGCGGCCTCGGGCGTCGCGGAGCTGGAGACCAGGGTGTCGGAGAGCTCGTGCAGCTCGTCCTGCTGCTTGGGCGGCAGGCCGAGCAGCTCGCCTATCACCTGCATCGGCAGCGGGTAGGCGAAGTGCTCGCGCAGGTCGAACGGGCCCTCCAGGCCGGCGATCCGGTCGAGCAGCGCGGTGGCCCTGGCCTCGATGGCGGGCTGCAGGGCGGCTGTCCGGCGCGGGGTGAACGCCTGGGTGACCAGGCCGCGCAGCCGGCGGTGGTCCTCGCCGTCGGCGGTGATCATGCCGGGGACGGTGACGAAGGTGGTCAGCGGCCAGCCCTCGGGCAGCCGGCCCTCCCGGAACGTCGTCCACAGCTGCGGGTCCTTGCCGACCCGGGGGTCGGCGAGCAGCTCCTGGAGGGTGTCGTGGTGGGTCACTGCCCAGACCACCACCCCGCCAGGGAGCTCCACCAGGACCGCCGGGCCGGCTTCCCGGAGGCGGGCGTTCTCCCCGTGCTGGTCGCGTCCGAGGACGTCGAGCCGGACGGGTCCGGGTCGGTCGTCACCGGGTCCACCGGGTCCACCGAATCCGGGACGGGGGTCGTGTCCTGCTCTTCCGGTATCTGCGGCGGTGTCCATGCGGAGGGCCTTTCGAGGGCTGGCTGGCGGGGCGGGGTGAAGGCGCTGTAGAGCACCGGAAGGCTGACCAGGGCGCGCGACCAGGGGGACGGGCGCCAGGCCAGCTCATGGGCCGGCACGGCCAGTTGGAGGTCCGGCAGCCGGTGCAGCAGGGTCTCGACGGCGGTCTCGACGATGATCCGGGCCGGGTGCTGGGCCGGGCAGACGTGCTTGCCCGCGCCCCACGCCAGGTGCGCCCGGTTGCCGCCGAGCACGGCGTGCCCGAGCGCGCCGGGCCCCTGGGCGGCCGGGTCCGCGTTGGCCGCGGCCAGGCCGAGCACCAGCATGTCGCCCTCGCTGATGTACTGGCCGCCGAGCACGGTGTCGCCGGTGGCCCAGCGGCCGGGGAAGTTCTGCGTCGGCGGGTCGCGCCAGAGCACCTCCTCCAGCGCGTCGGCCACGGTCAGCCGGCCGCCGGTGAGGGTGGCCCGGAAGCGGCGGTCGGTGAGCAGCAGCCGCAGCGTGTTGCCGGTCCAGCAGATGGTGGTCTCGTTGCCGGCGACCATCATCACCACCAGGTGGTGCACCGCCTCCTCGTCGGTCAGCGCGGCCGGGTGGGCCAGCAGCCAGGAGGTGAGGTCGGCACTGGGCGTGGCCCGGCGACGCTGCACCAGGTCCACCAGGACCGCCTGGAACTCCTGGTTGGCGCGCACCGATTCGGCGCCGCTGTCGGCGATGTGGCTGATCAGCCGGATGAGGTGCGGACCGGCGTCGGCGGGCAGGCCGAGCAGCTGGGTGAAGACCAGCAGCGGCAGCCGGCGCGCGTACTGGGCGACCAGGTCGGCGGTGCCGTCCGGGCCCCAGCTGTCGATCAGCGCGTTGGCGGAGCTCTCGGTGGTCCCGCGCAGCTGCCGGTGGTCGATCTGGGCGAGCGTGTCGGCGACGGCGGCGCGCAGCCGCTGGTGCTCGGCGCCGTCCAGGTTGAGCAGGGTGGGGCGCCAGGAGGTCATCGGCTGGAGCCGCGAGTCGGGGGCGAGCCGGCCCTCGGCGGGCACCCGCCAGCGGCGCGAGTCCTTGGAGAACAGCGCCTCGTTGCGGGTGAGTTCGAGCAGCTCGGGGTAGCCGAGGACGAGCCAGGCCTCGACGCCGGGCTCCAGTTCGATCGGCGCCACCGGACCGTACTGGGCGCGCAGCCGGGCGTACAGGCCGTGCGGGTCCTCGGCGACGGCGGCGCCGTACAGCGGGGTGAGCGGCACCCCGACGGGCAGCCCGCCGGGCAGCGTCCCGCGGTGGGCGGTGGCGGCCGGGCCTGTGGCGGCGGCCGTGCCGCCCGCATGGGCGGGGCACCCCGGCGGCGGGACGGCGGCCGTGCCGGCGGGGTCGGGAAGGGTCATCGCTCCAGCTCCAGGACGGAGGTGCGGTGCAGGTGGTCGACGAAGTCGATCAGCAGGTCGTACGCCGCCCGCCGGTCCCGCGCGTCGCAGAACAGGATCGGCGCCCCGGGCAGCAGGTCCAGCGCGGCGCGGATCTCCTCCTCCGGGTAGCCCGGAGTGTCCGGGAAGGTGTTGACCGCGACGGCGAACGGGATCCGCTGCTCCTCCAGCCGGCCGAGCACGTCGAAGCTCTCGTCCGGGCGGCGCAGGTCGACCATGGCGATCGCGCCGAGCGCGCCGCGCGACAGGTCGTCCCAGAGCGGCCAGAACCGCTGCTGGCCGGGCGTGCCGAACAGGTACAGCGCGAGCCGCCGGTTGAGCGTGATCCGGCCGAAGTCCAGTGCCACCGTGGTGGTGGTCTTGCCGCCGAGCCCGGTGAGGTCGTCCACACCGGCGCTCGCCGCCGTCATGGTCTCCTCGGTGCGCAGCGGGGTGATCTCGCTCAGCGAGCCGACCAGGGTGGTCTTGCCGACCCCGAACGGGCCGGTGACCAGGATCTTCACCGCGCCCTGGACGGACGACGGCAGGTACTGCGGCTCGGCGGGCGGGCCGAGCGGCACGGCGGCCGGCGGGTCGGCGAGCGGCTCAGCGGAGTTGGCGGAGGCCAACGAGCACCTCTTCCAGGAGAGTGGTGGGCAGGCGCTCGGCCTGCGGGACGGGCGGGAGCACCTGGACGGCGCCGAGGTCCCAGAGATCGCCGACCAGCACCTTGACGACGCCGAGTGGCAGCCCCAGGTGGGCCGCCACCTCGGCGATCGACAGCAGGCTGCGGCAGAGCTGGACGATGCGCTGGTGCTCACGGTTGAGCAGCGCGTCGTCGGGCAGTTCGGGCTGCTCCGGTAAGGCGCTGACCAGGCTCTCCAGTGCCAGCTCGGGGCGGGTGGAGCGGCTGCGGCCGCCGGTGATGACGTAGGGGCGGACCGGGCCGCCGCTCACCGGTGGCCCCCCGCCGCCAGGTCGGCGCGCGGCGGGCTGGTGAGATGGGTGCCGATCCGCTCCACGAGGACCTGCATCTGGTAGGCGACCAGGCCGGCGTCGACGGCCTCGCCGGTCACCACGGCCAGGTGGGCGCCGGCGCCGGCGGCGACGATGAAGAGGTAGCCGCCGCCGTACTCGATGATGATCTGCCGGGTGGCGCTGTGGTGACCCCCGAAACCCTGGGCGACGCCGCGGGCCAGCGACTGCAGGCCGGAGCAGGCGGCGGCGAGGCGCTCGGCGTCCTCGCGGACGATGCCCTCGCTGCGCCCGATCTCCAGGCCGTCGTTGGACACCACGACGGCGTGCTGGACCTCGGGGACGTTGATGATGTCGGCGAGCAGCCAGCCGAGGTCAGGGGTGGTGGTCATGGAACTCTCCGGAGCACTGGGGAAGCTGGGGGGAAGTGGGAAGGGAAGGGTCGTGCGGGGCGGGGGCCGGGGAGTGGCCCGAGGGGTGGGAACCGCCCTGGTCCGGGCCGAACGGGCCGCGGGGGCGTTCCGTCCGGTCCTGCTGCCGGTCGTCCGCCGCGGCCCGGGCCTGGTACGCCGACCGGGCCTGGTACGCCGTCTGGGCCTGGGAGTTGGCCTGGGCGGCGGAGCGGCCGCTGGCGGTGCCGGCCTGGAACATCGACATGAACGCCTGCGCCTGCTGCGCCGAGCGGTACGGCGGAGCCGGCGGCGGGGCGGCGGCGTTGGCCGCGTGCCGGGTGGCGGCGCGGCCGCGCCGGTGGCTGCGGCGGGGCAGCGGCGGCGGGGTGGCGCCGGACGATGCGGGGCCGTCCGTCGGTGACCCGCCGGCCGGGGGGGCGGGGGGCGGAGCCGGGGCGGGCGGGGTCGCGGCCGACGGGGCGGAAGCCGGTGGGTAGCCGGCGGGCGAGGGGTACACGGGCGGGTAGCCGGAGGCCCGCGCCGGGTCGTACGGGCCGGCCGGGCCCTGTCCGGAGCGGGTCGGCCCCGCGCCGTACCCGGTGCCCCGGCCCGTTCCGGCCGGCGGCGGACCGGGGCGGCGCCGGCCGCCCCCGAACACCGCGTCGTCCACGCCCAGGCCGGGCACGGTCGGCGGCAGCGGTTCGGTGAGCAGCGCGTTCGGCAGCAGCACCACGACCCGCACCCCGCCGTACGGCGAGGGCGCGGAGCTGAGCGTGACCCGGAACCCGTACTGCTCGGCGAGCCGGCCGACCGCCGCCAGGCCGAGCTGCGGCACCTCGCCGAGGCGGGAGATCTCCACCGTGGAGCCGCCGGCCAGGGCGGCGGAGGCCTTGGCGACGGCCTGCTCGGGCATGCCGACGCCGCCGTCGTCGATCTCGATGACGGCGCCGTTGTGCACGGGCATGAGGGTGACGAACACCTGGGTGCTGGGCGGGGAGTAGCGGGTGGCGTTGTCCAGCAGTTCGGCCACCGCGTGGATCAGCGCCTCGGCGGCCGCGCCGACCACCGCGGTCTCGATCCGGCTGCGGATCATCACCCGCTGGAAGGGCAGGATGCGCGACTGGGCGCCGCGGACGACGTCCTCCAGCGAGACCGGCTCGGGCCAGTGCCTCCCGGCCCTGGCGCCGCAGAGCACGGCCAGCGTCTGGGCGAGGCGGGCCTGTTGGGCGGCGGCGTGGTCGGCCTTGAGCAGGCCCTCCAGCAGGGCCGGGTCGTCGTGGGTGCGCTCCATCTCGTCCAGCAGGGCCTGCTGGTCGTGCGCCATCACGAGGATCCGGCGGGCCACGCTGAGGAAGGCCCGCTGGGTGGAGGCGGTGAGTTCCTGTTCGTGCTGGACGGCGGCCAGTTCGGCGTTGCGGCGGGAGAGTTCGGCGTCGAGCCGGCCCCGGAGGGCGGCGATCTCGCGCTGCCGCTCGGCGGCCCGGTGGCGTTGGACGGCGGCGACCGCACGGTAGCGGACGGCGGCCACGAGGGCGAGGACGGCGAGCACGCCTGTTGCCGTTGCGCACCACTGAGTCATCGTCACGCGGCGAATTCTAGGGTGATGATCCTACGAAGGTGTGAACGGATCTCGCCAAGTGACCGGATCTCGTCGAAATCCTGTCAATACCGCGTCAATCCTCCCTGCTTCGGACTCGATCGGACGGTCCGTGGACCCCCGATCGCCGTCCCACCAGCACCGCTAGTGCACAGCCGACAATCTGTGCAACAGCAGCAACGCGACATCGTCCGGGCGCGAACGCCGTTCGGTGACGTTCAGGGTGAGCAGATCGGCCAGTCGCTCCAGCGCCGGACCCGGCTCCACCCGCACCGGACCGGCGTTGCGCGCCCACAGCTCCAGGCCGCCGAGCATCCGCTGCACCGACTCGTCGTAGTCCTCCTCGCGGTCCTCCACCAGGCCGTCGGTGTAGACGAGCAGCGTCTCGCCGGGTGGCAGGTGCTCCACCGCCAGCGGGTACGGCCGGTCCGGGGCGACGCCCAACGGCGGGCCGCCGGGAAGGTCCAGCTCCACCGCCCGGGCGTCCTCGGTGACCCGGACCGGGGCCGGGTGCCCGGCGCGGGCGGCCCGCAGGGTGCCGTCGGCCGGGTCGAGGGTGAGGTAGAGGCAGGTGGCGAACAGCTCGGTGTCCAGCTCGGCGAGCAGCCGGCTGGTGCGGGCCAGCGTGGCGGCCGGGTCGTGCCCGTCGGTCGCGTAGGCACGCAGACCGCTGCGCAGCTGCCCCATCACCGCCGTGGCCTCGGCGTTGTGGCCCTGGACGTCGCCGATCACCAGGCCGATCCGGCCGTCCGGCAGCCGCAGCAGGTCGTACCAGTCGCCGCCGATCTGCATGCCCTCGGTGCTCGGCAGGTAGCGGGCGGCGCTGGCGATCCCGGGCAGCCGGGGCAGGGTGCGCGGCAGCATCGCGCGCTGCAGCTCGGTGGCCCGGTGGTGGTGGGTGTCGTAGAGGCGGGCCCGTTCCAGGGACTGCGCCAGGATGCCGGCGAAGGCGGAGTAGAGGGTGCGGTCCTCGCGGCTGAAGACGCGCTCGGTGGCGAAGGTGATCAGGCAGGAGCCGACCTGCCGCCCGGAGGCGACCAGCGGCAGCACCGCCCAGGCGGCCGGGGCGAGCGGGCCGCCGGCGCCGGTGGCCGCCCCCTGTGGCCGCCCGCGCCCCCGCCCCCGCCGGGCCGGCTCGCTGAACAGCGGGGCCGAGCGGGCCAGCGCGCGCTGCATCACGCCCTCCGACAGGTCGGCCAGCCGGGTCAGCTCGGTGCGCAGGGGCCCGCCGTAGACGGTGTGCGCGACGGGCAGCAGCCGGCCCTCGTCGACCAGGTCCAGCACGATGCTGGCCGCCCCGAAGGCGGGCCGGGCGATGTCGGTGACGGCCGTGGTGACGTCCCGCACGGTGACCGCCCGGGACAGCGCCCGGGTGAGCGCCAGCAGCAGCGCCGACCGGGCCCCGGCGGCGGACGTCCCGCCGGCGGACGCCCCGTTCACCGTCGTCCCGTTCGCCACCGCCCCGTCGACGGCCGTCCCGTCGACGGCCCTCCCGTTGGCGGCCCCTGCGGCCCGGCCGGCATGGACGACGACCGGGTGTTCGTCGAGGGCCCGCCCGTGGTCGAGGTCGGCGATCAGCCCGGAGATCCGGACCGGCCGGCGGTGCACGTCCAGCATCACCTCGCCGGTCTCCTCGATCCGGATCACCCCGCCGCCCGCGCGCGGCACCCGGTAGCGGATCCGGTACGGCCCTCCGGTGGCGAGCGCCTCGGCGAGCGCGGCCTGGACGTCCGGCAGGTCCTCGGGGTGGACGACGAGGTCGAGGTCGGGCGCGGGGGCCGGACCGCCGTCCGGCGGCGCGGGCCGGCCGACCAGCCGGAGCGCCTGGGCGTCCCAGTGGGTCTCGCCGGTGACCAGGTCGCGCTCGAAGGCGCCGTGCCCGGCGGCGCGGACGGCGAGCGAGAGCAGCGGGTGGGCCGTTCCGGCGGCCGGGTCGCCGCAGGGGACGGGCCCCGGGCGCACCCCGTTCGGCGCGGCGGCGCGGCGGTGCGGGGCGAGCGGCGACCCGGCGTGCTCCAGCAGGTACGCCAGCCGGTGCGCGCAGGCGTCCGCGAGGGTCTCCAGCACGTCCAGGTCGCGCCGCGGGACGATGCCCCGGTGGGCGAGCGCGAGGGCCAGCACGCCGATCGGCCGCTCGTCGACGACCATCGGCAGGGTGACGACGGCGACCATCCCGGTGCCCATCCCGGTGTTCCGGTTCGGGTAGTCGACGCTGGTGCGTTCGGGGCTCAGCAGATAGGGGCGGCGCAGTTTCAGCGCCATCGCGGCGGGCAGCTCACTGGCCGGGTCGACCACGCTGTAGCGCTCGTGGGCCCAGTCGGGCAGGCCGTGGGAGGCGGAGAGCCGGAGCATGCCGCCGGGGTCGAGCAGGTAGAGCGCCGAGCCCTCGCCGGTGATCCAGCCGGGGCCCTCGGCGAGCACGGTGCCGAGCAGTTCGGCGGCGCTGGTGCAGCCGAGCAATAAGCGGACGCAGCGCATGGCACTGCGCGCGGTGGGGCTGCTGCGCGGGTCCACGGGACGGCCGGCCTCTCCGGTTCCTTATGGGGCAGTTAATTCTTAATACCTTATTTCTTAAGTGGGTGAAGCGTGGGGCGAACGGCGGGTCCCGGTGCACCGGGTTTCCCCGGTGTGCGAGCACCCCTGCCGGGTCCGGTACCCTTCTCCGTACGACGTCCCGCCGCACCGGCGGGGTCGTGCGGTACGGGGCTATAGCTCAGACGGTTAGAGCGCTTCCCTGATAAGGAAGAGGCCACAGGTTCAAGTCCTGTTAGCCCCACACCACCACGAAGGGCCCGGAGCATCCCGCTCCGGGCCCTTCGGCGTTCCCGCGTCCGGCTGCCGCGCCGCTCAGGGGCGGGGCCAGCCGCGCAGGCCCGCGGTCAGCACGGTGATCATGCGCTCCTGGGTCTCCCCGAGGTCCTCGGCGAGCTGGAAGGCGCCGCCGGTCGACAGCGCGGCGAAGCCGTGGGCCAGCGAGCGGAAGGTGCGGGCGGCGTGGATCGCCTCGGAGCCTTCGAGACCGTACTCGCGCAGCACCGCGACGATCACCCCGACCAGCCGGCCGGCCGCCGCGGCCAGGTCGGCGTCCGGCTGCGGCGCCTGCGGCAGGGCGCCGTAGCGGTGCGGGTGCTCGGTGGCGTACGCGTGGTAGGCGCGCAGGACGGCGGCGACCGCCGCGTCCCCGCCGCGGCCGAGCGCCGCTTCGGCCAGCCGGTCGGCCAGCTCCTCGGTGACCCGGACGGCCACCAGCCGGCGCAGTTCGGCCAGGCCGCCGCTGACGTGCTTGTACAGCGAGGGGGTGGCGACCCCGGCGCGGCCGGCCACGGCGGCCAGGGTGAGGGCCTCGGGGCCCTGCTCGTCGATGAGGGCGAGGGCGTGGCCGACGACCTGCTCGGGGGTCAGTCCGACTCGGGGCACAGCGGTTCTCCTGGGGGTGGGTGGGCGACGGCGTCCGGACCGCTCAGGCCAGGTCGGCGAGGAAGGACAGCAGGGCGTCGGCGGTGGCCCGCGGGTGGTCGGCCATCGGGTAGTGCCCGGCGCCCTCGATCATCACCTTGCGCGCGTTCAGCGCGGCGGCCTGCCGGTCGGCGACCAGCTCCGGCTTCCCGAAGTCGGGGTCCTTCGAGCCCATCACGACCAGCGCCGGGCAGCGCACCGCGGCGGTCCAGCCGACGGGCGACGAGTCGCCGCGCACATGGCCGCGGGTGGCGGTCTTCCGGCCCGGGGTGCGCATCGCGGCGACCAGCCCGGCCACGTACTCCTCGTGGTCGGCGGGCTTGGGCCCCGGGTAGGCCACCTTCCGGTGGTAGAGGCCCCAGAACGCGGGCGAGTGCACCACCAGCGCGCCCATCGCGCCGACCGCCAGCCGCTGGAGCGCGCCGGCCGGGACGTTCTCGACGAAGGCGTCCAGCAGGACGATGCCGGCCACCCGCCCGGGGGCGTCCCCGGCGGCCTTGACGACGCTGGCGCCGGTGTACGAGCTGCCCGCCAGCACGGCCCGGTCGATGCCCAGGTGGTCCAGCAGGGCGAGGACGTCGCCGGCGATCGCGGCGGGGGAGTAGTCGTCCCAGAGGATCGAGGACTCGCCGAAGCCGCGCAGGTCCATGGTGACCACCCGGCGGCCGGCGGCGGTCAGCAGCGGGCGCAGGTGGCGGTAGGCGGCCCGGCTGTCGAGCATCCCGGGGAGCAGGACGACCGGGGCGCCCTCGCCGTGCTCGGTGTCGTCGAAGGCGATCCGGCCGCCGGGCAGGTCGAGGTGGCGGGTGACGGGGGCGAGGGTGCCGTTCATGGGGAGCCTCCTGGGAGCGGGATCGTCGGCCGAGCGCCGATAGCCATAAAGCTAAGGCTAATAGCCTTAGCCGTCAAGCTATGGGCTCTGACAGCCAGTGGCCCGCCCGCCCGCGGAGGCTGGTCAGACCCCTTCCACCTTGAACGGGTCGTGCTCGGTCAGCAGCTTGTCCAGCCGCGCCTGGTCGACCCGGGTCACCAGCTCGGTGGTCTCCTGCCGGTCCCGGACCACCTTGGAGAGGGTGAACGTGGAGGTGATCGTGTAGAGCAGGCCGAGGGCGAGGAACGCCCGGGTCCACGGCTCCACCGGGAGGAAGGCGATCCCGACGCCGAGGGCGGTGCAGGAGAGGGCGAAGGACAGCACGGCCTGGATGTAGTACGCGGCCGTGGTGCGGGACTGCATCGGTGTGCTCATGGCGCCAGGATGGCCGCGCCGGGCCCGGCCGCACATGAGTAGCGGTACTCAAGTGAGGGGCCGTTCGTTGACGTCCTGACACGTTCGGTAGTGTCAGTTGTCATCAAACGTCCCAAAACGCCCATCGGGCCGCGTGGTGCCCGATCCGTATCCCGCCGTCACCAACGGATGGCTTGGAATCGGGGGGCTCTCGGATTAACGTTTGATAACGCAGCGCGGTCCGCAACGCCGTACCAGACGGCACCGTGCGCCGTCGCCTAATCCCGCCGGCCGGCCTCCGGGCAGGCCAGGGAGCCGGGGAACCACGTTCCTTGGGGTGAATCGGCCAGGCCCAGGCCCAGCCGTAGGAGACCTTCCTGCTCCGAACCCGTCAGCTAACCCGGTAGGCGCGAAGGAAGGAAAGGAGCGCGCCTCCGTGGCGTCGACGCACACCCCGGCACACCCGTCCGGTACCCAGCTGCTCGATCACCCGGCTCCGTTCACCGGGCAGGGCCCGTTCGGCGGCCCCGCCGACGAGACCGCCCCGCCGGCCGCCGAGACCAGCCGGCACCGGATGCCCCGTCAGGGCCGCGGCACCGCTCCGCTGCTCGGCGTCACCGCCGTCGCCGCCACCCTGGGCGCCACCGGCTTCGCCTCCGCCACCCCGGCCGCGGCGCCCGCCGTCGAGGCGCCCGACGAGCAGCCGGTCGCGCTCTCCGCCGACCCCGGCCTCGCCCTCGCCGCCCGCATCCAGCAGCAGGCCGACAGCCAGCGCACCGCGGCCGAGGAGAGCGCCCGCGTCCAGGCCGCCCAGGAGGCCGAGGCCAAGCGCGCCGCCCAGATCGCCCAGCAGGAGCAGGCCAAGCGCGCCGCCGAGGAGGCCGAGAAGGCCAAGCTCGCCGCCATCAAGCTCCCGGTGAAGGACTACCGGCTCTCCGCCCACTACGGCCAGAGCGCCCGCTACTGGGCGAAACTGCACACCGGCCTGGACTTCGCCGCCGACCAGGGCGAGCCCGTCTACGCGGTCGGCCAGGGCACCATCACCTCGGCGGGCTGGGCCGGCGCCTACGGCTACCGGATCGTCGAGACCCTGCCCGACGGCACCGAGATCTGGTACTGCCACCTCTCCTCGATCATCAAGGGCTCCGGAAAGGTCGTCCCCGGCCAGCAGATCGGCAAGGTCGGCGCGACCGGCAACGTCACCGGCGCCCACCTGCACGTCGAGGTCCGCCCCGGCGGCGGCGCCCCCGTCGACCCGGAGAGCTGGTTCGAGCAGCGCGGCGTCACCTTCTGACGCATCCGCCGGCACGACGAGGGGCCCCGGTCGACCGGCCGGGGCCCCCGCGCGTTCCTACTCCCCGTCCCCGACGGGCTCCAGCCCCGCCAGATAGGCGTCGATCTCCGCCTGCCCCGGCTCCGGCGCCAGCTCCGGGAACTCCTCCACCAGCAGCCGCGGCAGCCCCGGAACCGTCCACGCGCCGGCCAGCTCCAGCGCCGCCCGGACCGCGGCCTCCTCGAACGCCCCGAAGTCCCCGGCCAGCTCGTCCGGCATCGGCCGGCCCAGCGCCGTCAGCTCCGCCAGGTTCCGGTAGCTGCGCTCCATCAGCCCCTGCTCCAGCAGCCGCCGCGCCCCGTCGGTGGCCATCCCGACCGCCAGCGTCCGGGCCCCGCCGTCCCAGCCCCCGTCGTCCACCGGGTCCAGTGCTCCGTCCGCCTCCAGCGCCTCGAACGCCGCCGAGCGCTCCTGCGCCGGCAGCTCCCGGAACCCCTCCAGCCAGGCCCGCACCGCCGACTCGTCACCGGTGTCCACCCCGGCCGCGCGCAGCAGCAGCGTGTACAGCCGGGGCCAGGTCACCAGGTCCGCCCGGCGCAGCAGCCCGGCCGCCAGCTCGCCCTGCCACTCGGCCTCGGCGTGCAGCCGCTGCTGCCGCTTGGCGTTCAGCCGCTTCGCCGCCCGCTGGTGGTCGACCAGCAGCCGCACCGCCGCGCCGTACGCCAGCGGGTCCTGGCCCGGCTCCGGCTGGACGTACAGGTGGATGCGCTCGTACAGCAGGTGCTCCACCGCGGCGGAGGTCAGTTCGGGCCAGCCGTCGTGCATCCTGCCGCCGCCCAGCTCCAGCAGCGCCAGCACCGCGCGCAGCGGGGCCCCGGCGACCGGCTCGCGGCCCTCGGCCTCCGCCCAGGCGAGCAGTTCGGCGGCCTTGGTGCGCGGGGCGAGCCGCAGGTCTTCGTCTTCCATAACCACGAACCGTAACCGCTGGTCGGGGGTAGGGTCGGGAGCCATGGTTCCCGTCCGACTCACCGGGCCCCGGCTGGCCGTCCGGGAGTTCCACCACACCCCCGAGGACGTGGGCGCGCTGCACGCGGTGTTCGGCGATCCGGAGGCCACCCGCTACCTCGCCTTCGAGCCGCGCGACCACGAGGACTGCGCGGACCAGATCGCCCAGTACCTGGAGGAGGCGGAGAAGGAGGACCGGACCGTCTACCGGCTGGCCGTCACCCGCCTCGCCGACGCCGACGACCCGGCCCGCGCCGTCCCGATCGGCAACGCCGCGCTCGGCCTCGGCCCGCACCGCTCCGCCCACCTCGGCTACGCCCTGCGCCGCGACGTCTGGGGCCGGGGGTACGCGGGCGAGGTCGTCGCCCTGCTGCGGGACCTCGCCTTCGGCCCGCTCGGCCTGCACCGGCTGCAGGCCCGGGCGGACGTCGACAACGCCGCCTCGATCCGGGTGCTGACCAGGGCCGGCTTCCGGCTGGAGGGCCTGGTCCGGCACGACTACCGGCGCGGGGACGGCTGGCGCGACGCCTACCAGTACGCGCTGCTCGCCGACGACGGGCCGGCCGGGGGCGCCGGTCAGGGGGGATAACCCCACCCCCGGTTCGCCGGGGAGCCGGATGTCCGGCCCGGGCGCGCTTTGACAGGCTGGAGGAGTCAGCAGGACAGACCCCACGAGCCCCGAACCGCGACCGACCCGAGGGACCGAGACCGGCCATGAGCACCCACAGCATGCAGCGCAACGAGTTCGACGCGTACGACGGCCGCGAGTACGGCGAGCACCACGCCTCGGCCCGCCGCATCGAGGAGCCGCCGTACGCCTGGCGGGCCCCGTTCACCTCCTACTTCTACCGCGAGGTCGGCTACACGCTGACCGGCCTCCCGGTCGCGGTCGTCGGCTTCACCGTGGCCGTCGCGCTGTTCTGCCTCGGCCTCGGCACCTTCGTCACCGTGCTCGGCCTGCCCGTGCTGGCCGCGCTGACCACCTTCGCCCGCGGCTTCGGCGGGCTGGAGCGCGCCCGGGTGCGCGGCATGCTCGCCCTGGACGTGCCCGGTCCGGCGCCGGTCCGCGCCGTCCGGCCGGGCGCCTGGGGCGCGATCACCGCCCGCCTCGCGGACGCGGCCGGCTGGAAGGCCGTGCTGTACCAGGTGGTGATGTTCCCGTGGGCGATCCTCAGCATGACGCTGTCGCTGGTCTTCCTCTGCGTCGGCTGGACGCTGGCGCTCTACCCCGTCTACCACTGGGTGTTCCCGCGCTACGTCGACTGGCCGGGCTACCGGGTCTTCGACTTCACCGGCGACGACGGCGTCCGGCACGAGTACTACATCGAGTCGCCGCTGCAGATCGCCGGCGTCTGCCTGCTCGGGATGCTGTTCGTCTTCCTGACCCCGCAGCTGGTGCGCGGCCTGACCAACGTCAACCGCCTCGCCGCCCGCGGCCTGCTCGGCCGCTGAGCACCCGGCCCGGCCCCGGCCCCACCCCGGCCCCGGCCCCGGCCACCCGCCCGGCCGCCCCCGGGTGCGGGCCGCCGGGGCCCGTGGTCGGATGGCCGCGATGGCCGACCGAACCGCCCGCGCCCCGGCCGCGCCCCTGGTCACCTCCCGCCCGCTGGACGAGTACTGCGGCCTCTTCGGCCTCACCCGCGCCGGGATCGCCGCCCTGCCGGGCCCGCTGCTCGACTGCCCCGGCGGCGCCGCCGGGCTGGCCGCCGAGGCCCGCCCGCTCGGCTGCCGGGTCATCGCCGCCGACCCGGTGTACGCCCGGCCGCCCGAGGAGATCGCCGCCCGCGCGCTGGCCGCCCGGGCCGCGATGGCCGCCTCGATGGCGGCCCGACCCGACCTCTACCCGGCCCGCCGGCACCGCCGGCCCGAGCACTACCTGCGCGGCTGGGACCGGGCCCGCCGGCTCTTCGCGGCCGACCGCGCCGCCCACCCGGGGCAGTACGTCGCCGCCGCGCTGCCCCGGCTGCCCTTCGCGGACGGCACCTTCGCCCTCACCCTGAGCGGCTACCTGGTCTTCGCCTACCCCGAGCTGTTCGGGCCGGAGCGGCAGGTGGCCGCGCTGGCCGAACTGGTCCGGGTCACCGCCCCCGGCGGCGAGGTCAGGGTCCACCCGCTGTACGACGGCGAGGGCCGCCGCACCGCCGCCCTGGACGCCGTCCGGCACGTGCTCGGCGAGCGCCGGATCGCCAGCGAGGTCCGCGTGCTGCCGCCCGCCGACCGGGGCGGACGCGCCCAACGGGTCCTCGTCCTGCGCCGGGCGGGGCACCCCGGCGACGACCGCAGGCCCCGGTAATGACCGCAAGTGGGTTTCACCCCTATACTCGCCGCCATGACCGAGACGTTGATCAAGCCGGCCGTGGCCTCGGACGCCGACCGGCTCACCGCCCTGATCCAGGACTGCTCCGCCTACCGCGGCGACTACGCGCCGATGATCGCCGGCTACCGGGTGACGGCCGACTACCTCGCCCGGCACGAGGTCCACCTCGCCGTCCGCGCCGCCGACGACCGGCTGCTCGGCTTCTACTCGATGATCACCGACCCCGCCGAGCTCGACCTCATGTTCGTCGCCGACGCGGCGCAGGGCCTCGGCATCGGCCGCCGGCTGATCACCCACCTGCTCGACCGCGCCCGCGCCATCGGCGTCAGCGGCAGTGTCCGGGTGATCTCCCACCCGCCCGCCGAGGCCTTCTACCTGAGGATGGGCGCCGAGCGGATCGGCACCTTCCCGGCCCGCCCGCCGATCGGCTGGGACCGCCCCGAGCTCCGCTTCGCCCTCTAGGGCCGGTCCCCGGACGCGGTCTGCGGCTGCGGCTGCGGCTGCTCTTGCTCCTGCTCCCGTTCCCGTTCCCGCTTCCGGGCCGGCTCGCCGCCCTGCTGCTGCGGCAGGAACGCCGGGGTGTCCAGCCCCGAGAGGATCTTCTCCGCCAGCCAGCTCCGGTCGGAGCCGAACGGGATGCCGTCCGGCGCCATCAGCCGCCCCGCCACCGCGTCCCGCAGCCGCCGGGCCTCGTCGGCCGGCAGCCGGGACATCAGCCCGCGCGCCGCCAGCAGCGCGTGGTACTGCTCGAACCCGGAGCGCGGGTGCTCGATCGCCTCCAGCACGCTCGCGAGGTCGGCCAGCGCCGGATCGCCCTGCATCAGCGCCAGCGCCTGGATCCGCCGCCCCTCCGAGCCGTCCGCGAACAGCTCCCGCACCTGGGCCGCCGTCAGCGCCGACCGCCGGGCCGTCGACCGCACCTCGGCGACCACCCGCTCCGGCCCGGCCGTCCGGTCCGCCGCCGGCACCGAGCCGGGCAGGTCGTCCGCCTTCCCGGTGCTGGTGCCGATCAGGCCCAGGTGCTGCATCGCCCGCATCCGCAGGTCGTCCGCGCCCACCTTGTCGCCCTTGCGGTCCTGGTCCTGCCCGGCCAGGAAGAGGTCCAGCGCCTGGTCCGCGCCGGAGAGCACCCGGGGCAGCGCCAGCCGGGTCAGCAGCCAGCCCGACAGGAAGCCGAGCAGCAGGAAGTAGAGGACCAGCGCCGCCGCGAACGGCGCCGTGCCCGGACCCCCGCCCAGGGTCGGGGCGAGCGTGTCGCCGAGCTGGTCGAGCCGCTCGCCGAGCGAGCCGAGCTGGGTCAGCCCGACGCCGAGCAGCACCTTGGTGAGCCAGTCCGAGACCTGCTCCAGGTTGGTGTTCGGCGCGTACGAGCCGTGGGACTCACCGCCCCCGGCGCCGTCCTGGCCGCCGGAGCCGCCGCGCACCCGGGGCACCCCGAACAGGAACCCCAGGGCGCCGCCGACCAAGGTCGCCGCGCAGGCCACCACCAGTCCGCCGCCCAGCGCCTGCCAGGGGTGCGGCCGTCCCAGCGAGAACAGCACCAGCCCCAGCAGCCCCGCGCCCGGCAGCGCCCCGGCCGCCGCCCGCTGCGCCGTCCGCACCAGCGCCGCCGCGCCGCCGGCCCGACCTGTCGTCGCCATCGCCCACCACCCCCAGTGCCCGCGCCTCCGCCCCTGCGGAGCGCGCGCCGACTCTAGCGGGGATGCCCCGCCAGGCCTGCGGACACACCCGAACAATCCCGGTGACGGCCCCGGTGACGGCCCCGGAGGCGGCCCCGGCGACGGTCCCGGACGGCCCGGGAACGCAGACGACCCGCGGGCTGCTCCTCGGCTCGGCCCGCGAGGGGCCGGGCGCCGAGGCACCGGGGATGTACCGGTGAGCCCGCGGGCCGGGTGACTGCTTGGAATTTCGCCTGCCGGAGGCCTGGGGCCCCACCCTGCGCAGGCAGGGGCGGCTCTAGCGAGCAGCCACCTCACGCATCCTGATGGAACTCAATTCAGGATCACCTCCTTTCAGTGTGCCGCCACCATAGGCAGCCCGCCGGGCGGAGGGCAACGCATTTTTCAGGCCCGTTCCCGGGCCCCTCGCCACGTGATCAGGCGGGCGTGGCCTCGGACTTGAACTTCGAGTAGTCGATGACCTGGTCGGCGGGCGGGGCCTGGACGGTCAGCGGCTTGTCGATCTCGGTGAAGTCCATCTGGCCGCCGTCGTCGCCGGTCTTCTCGACCCGCAGCGGGTACGGGGTGCCCTCGGTGGCGACGTGCAGGACGACCTCGTCGCCGCTGCTGTTCTTCGACTTCACGCTGAAGGTCTTCGCGCCGTTGACGGTGCCGGCCGAGCCCTTGGTGAGGTCGGTGGACTTGCCGTCGTCCAGGAAGCTCTTGGTGAGCTCCTTGAGGTTGCAGGCGGTGGTGAGCTCCTTCATCTCCGGGTCGTCCTGGACGCCCGCGATGTAGCGGCCCTTGAGGAGCTCGGCGGCCTTGGCGCCCTCAGCGCCGCCGCCGGCGACGTTGGTGATGAACTCGGCGTCGGGCTTCAGGAAGACCTGCTTGCCGTCGCCCAGCAGCTCGAACTTGCCCATCCCCGGCATGGTGATGCCGCCCTTGCACTGACCCTTGGTGTCCAGCGCGAGGTCGATGGTCATCTTCTCGGCGCCGTTGCCGACGGAGCCCGCGACCTTGACCGAGCCGGCGCCGGCCAGGGCGTCCTTGGCCTTCTTCTGGATCTCTTCGGCGCTGAGCTTGGCGGTGTCCAGCTTCGTCGCGGAGGGCTTGTCGTCACCGCAGGCGGTGGCGCCGGCCGCGAGCAGCAGACAGATCGCGGCGGTACTGGCAAGGCGCTTCGACAGCATGAGTGCTTCCTAACCCGGCGCGACAGAGCGCGTCCGAACGGGTGACTTACCCGCTCAGTATGATCGAAGGATTATTTATCCGATCTTGACGCGCCGCGCTGTTACAGCTTCGTGCCAGGACCGTGCTGCACCCGCCGCCCGGACATGACGAAGGCCCGGAGGACGAATCCTCCGGGCCTTCGGCTACTGAGTAGCGGGGACAGGATTTGAACCTGCGACCTCTGGGTTATGAGCCCAGCGAGCTACCGAGCTGCTCCACCCCGCGTCGGTGAACACAACCATACGGGGAAGCCGCCCGAATGGGAAATCGGTTCCACGTCCGCCCCTGCGCACCGCCCGGCACCCCACCCGGCCCGCCCGCCTCACCGCCCCCTCGTCGGCCGCCTCGCCGGCCCCCGCGCGGGGTGCCGTCCGGCCCGCGCCCTGGCCCAGGCGGCGACGCAGACCAGCGCCGCGAAGCACGGCACCATCAGCACCGCGTACACCAGCAGGAAGCCGCGCGTGCCGAGGTCGGCCGCGGCGTTCCAGGTGCCGTGCAGGGCCATCGCCAGGACCAGCCCGGCCGGCGCCGCCAGCCGGGCCAGCCAGCGGCGCCCGGTGCTGAGGGTGAGCGCCAGGCCCAGCCCGGTCAGCGCGGTGAACAGCGGGTGGGCGAACGGCGAGAGCAGGCCGCGCAGCACGAAGGTCTGCACGGTGCTGTCGAAGTCCCGCAGGCTCGGCGGCTCGCCGAGGCCGATGCTGTCCAGCCGCTGCTGCTGGTCGTCGGTGAACGCCCGCCCCAGGTAGAGCGCGTTCTCGGTGAAGGCGAAGCCGCAGGCGGTGACCCCGCCGAGCACCACTCCGGAGGCCAGGGCGCGCGGCCGGGAGCGGGCCCGCGGGTGGCCGGGGAGCGGGGCGGGGCGCGGGTGGGGCAGCGGGCGCAGGTAGGGGCGCAGTCGCAGCCGGACGCGGGCGTGCGGCAGGGCGGGCCGGCGCTCGTAGCCGCGCGGGCGCCGGGCGCCGGGGCGGCCGGGGCGCCGGGCCGCGCAGCGCGACCGCCGGCCGAGCGGCAGCAGCAGGACGAGCAGCGCGGCGCCCTTCGCGCCCTCCTCGATCACCGGGGTGACCAGATCGGCGCCCAGCGCCTCGCCCAGGCTGCCCTGATGGGCGGTCAGGTAGCTGCTGGTCCAGCCGTTGGCGAGGATCGCCACGGTGGTGGCGGCGCAGGCGCCCCAGCCGAGGCAGAAGACGGTGTGCCGCAGCGGCACCCGGGCGGTCTGGTTGAGCCAGGCGAGCCCGCCGAGCACGAAGGGCAGCGGGACCGTCGCCAGTCCGAGGCCGACCAGCAGTCCGGCGGTGCCGGTCTGGCGGCGGACCAGGTGGAGGATCAGCACGCCGCAGCCGGCCAGGGTCAGCACGACGGACGCGGTCACGGCGGAGAAAGCCACCGACCGGAGCGAGCGCGGGGCAGCGGCGGCGGGGGAGGAGGGTGAGGCGGTGGTGGCGGTCGTGGCGGTCGCCTCGGGGGCGGGCACGAGCCGCTGCGCCCGGCGCCTCCGCGGCCCCGGGATGGTCCGGGTGCCGGCGGTGGGCGTGGGCATCTCTCGGTCGTCGGCGGCCCGCACGGTGATGTGGTACCCACCGCCGGACGGGGCGCTCACGCGCCACAGGTTAGGCCACACCGCCCGGCGGCCGGGGGGACCCGGCGCGGACTCCCCGCTCCGGCCCGGCCGGCCGGCGGACGCCGGGGCCCGCGCGGCCTCCCGGGTCGAACACCCGGCGGGGGTTCAGCGGCGGCGGAACAGCAGGTCGTGCACCACGTGGCCCTTGGCGATGCCGGCCCGTTCGAACTTGGTGACCGGGCGCCAGTCGGGCCGCGGCGCGTAGCCGGGGACGGAGCCGTCCGGGTGGTCCGCCGGCTCCAGCCAGCCGGTGCCGTCGCCCTCGGGGTGCAGGTTCTCCAGCTCCGGGGAGGCGGACAGCACGGCGAGCATCTGCTCGGCGTACGGCTCCCAGTCGGTGGCGCAGTGCACCAGCGCGCCGGGCGCCAGCCGGGGGAGGACCAGGTCCAGGAAGGTCGCCTGGACCAGTCGGCGCTTGTGGTGCTTGGGCTTGGGCCACGGGTCGGCGAAGTAGACCCGCAGGCCGGCCAGCGAGGCGTCCTGGAGCATGTCGCGCAGCAGGATCACGGCGTCGCCGGCGGCCGGGCGGACGTTGGTGCTGCCGTCGCGCTCCAGCAGGCCGAGCAGGTTGCCGTGGCCGGGGGTGTGGACGTCGGCGGCCAGGATGCCCGTCGAGGGGTCGGCGGCGGCCATCGCGGCGGTGGTCTCGCCCATGCCGAAGCCGATCTCCAGGGTGACCGGCAGGCCGTCGAACAGCGCGGGCAGGTTGAGCGGGGTGCCGTCGATGGCTATGCCGTACTTCTCCCAGCCCCGGTCCAGCGCGCCCGCCTGGGCGTTGGTCATCCGGCCCCGGCGCGGCTGGAAGCTGCGGATGCGCCGCTCGCTGTGCTGGGCCTCGGTGGCCTTGTGCGGGTACATCGGCGCGGGGTACGCGGCGGGCGCCGCGGAGAGCCGGGCGGAGGGCGATGGCTGGGGGATCGGGGCGGAGGCAGTCACAATCACCCGAGTCTACGGGGCCGTCCGGCGCGGACCGCGGGCCCTGTGACGGTCCCCACGTCCCCGGGCGGCGGCCGTCCTCAGCCGCCCGCCGCCAGCGCGGCCAGCGCCCGGCGGGCCACCTCCCGGCCGATCGGCAGGGAGGCCGTCGCCGCCGGGGAGGGCGCGTTCAGCACGTGCACCAGGCGGCGGGTGGAGCGCGGGTCGTCCGGGCCGAAGCCGGCGAAGGCGAAGTCGTCCAGCAGCGAGCCGTCCCGGGCCACCGCCTGGGCCCGCACGCCCGCCCCGGCGCGGACCAGGTCGGCCGGGGTGACGGCGGGCAGCAGCCGCTGGACGGCGGCGGTGAACGCCCGCTTGGAGAGCGAGCGGTGCAGCTCGCCCACCTCGTACCGCCAGTGCCGGCGGGCGATCCGCCAGGTGCCGGGGAAGGCGGCGGTGCCGGCGAGGTCGCGCGGCCGCACGGTGCGCCAGTCGTAGCCCTCGCGGGCCAGCGCCGGGACGGCGTTCGGGCCGACGTGCACGTCCCCGTGCACGCCCCGGGTCAGGTGGACGCCCAGGAACGGGAACGCCGGGTCGGGGACCGGGTAGACCAGGCCCCGGACCAACTCCCGCCGCTCCTTGACGAGTTCGTAGTACTCGCCGCGGAACGGCACGATCCGCACGCCGGGGTCGTCGCCGGCCAGCCGGGCGATCCGGTCGCTGTGCAGGCCCGCGCAGTTCACCAGCACCCGGCAGCGCAGCTCGCCCGCCGAGGTCTGCACGGTGACGCCGTCGGCCCGCCGGGCGACCGCGCGCAGTTCGGCCCCGGTGCGGATCTCCGCCCCGGCCTCGCGGGCCAGCCGGGCGTAGGCGGCGGCCACGGCGGGGAAGTCGCAGATGCCGGTGGTCCCGATGTGCAGCCCGGCGATCCCGGTGACCTGCGGCTCGTACCCGGCGATGCCCCGGCGGTCCAGTTCGGTGACCGGGATGCCGTTGGCCCGGCCGCGTTCGGCCAGGGTGCGCAGCCGGTCCAGTTCGGCGGGCCCGGTGGCGACGATCAGCTTCCCGGTGACCTCGTACGGGACGGCGTGGGCGCGGCAGAACTCCACCATCTCGGCGGCGCCGGCCACCGCGTACCGGGCCTTGAGCGAACCGGGCCGGTAGTAGACGCCGCTGTGGATCACCCCGCTGTTGCGCCCGGTCTGGTGGGAGGCCAGGACGGGCTCCTTCTCCAGCACGGTGAGCCGCAGCCCGGGCCGGGCCCCGGTCAGCGCGTACGCCGTGGCGAGCCCGACGATCCCGCCCCCCACCACCAGCACGTCGACGTCGTACCGCACGGCCCGCTCCTCGCCTCGCCTCGTCCGACCGCCCCCGTCCGTCCGCGATGCTGCCACGTCGGCGGGGGCCGGTCGAGGGGGTCGGCCTCGCGGCCGGCGCCGACGGGCCGGCGCCGACCGGGTCAGGCGGGTGCGACGATCACCGCGCGGGCCCGTTCGGTCAGTTCGCGGACCCGGCGCTCGCCCTGGAACGGCTCCAGCCGGCGCAGCATCTCCACCACGTACTCGCGGCTGCGCTGCGAGGAGATCCGCCCGGCCACGTCGACGGCGCGCTCGCCGGCCGCGACCGCCGCGTCCAGGTTGCCGGCCTCGGCCTCGGCCATCGCGGAGACCACCAGCCGCAGGCCGTGCGAGCGGACGAACCCCTCGGTGGGCCGCGCCAGCGCCTCGCGGGTGAACTGGCGGACCTTGGAGGGCACACCGAGGTCGCGGAAGCACTCGGCGG
Source organism: Kitasatospora sp. NPDC057500 (assembly GCF_042802195.1). Taxonomy (NCBI): domain Bacteria; kingdom Bacillati; phylum Actinomycetota; class Actinomycetes; order Kitasatosporales; family Streptomycetaceae; genus Kitasatospora; species Kitasatospora sp. NPDC057500. The sequence goes on from NZ_JBHVER010000045.1 coordinate 30,240, forward strand.
CGTCGGCGGCGAGCCGGTCGTAGGCGTAGAAGTCGATCCACGCCGGATCGGGATCCCCGGCGCGCGCCCGTTCGAGGGCGCTCTCCGCGGCACCGAGCGCCGTCGCGCACGCCGCCGCGTTGCGGGCCTTGGCCTGGGCCCGCGCCTCGACCAGGTGGAAGAAGCTCATCGTCCGGGCGGTGGCCAGGCCCCGGTTGCGCTCCAGGGCGGCCTGGGCGAGGTCCACGGCCTCCTCGGCGAAGCCCCGGTAGCCGGCCTGGAGGCTCATCGAGGCCAGGACGTAGCCGCCGAGCGGGACGTCCGCGGCGGCCCGGGCGAGCCGCAGGGCCTGGATGTAGTACCGCTGGGCGGCCTCGTGCTGGCCGGTGTCGAAGGCCATCCACCCGGCCAGCCGGGTGAGTTCGGCCGTTGCGCCGAACAGCGCCCGGCCCACCGCGTCGCTGTACGAGGCGAGCAGCAGCGGCGCCGCCTCGACCCGCAGGCACTCCGGCACCATCGACGAACGCCAGTCCCCGCCACCGTACTTGGAGTCCCAGCGGCGGGCCTCCTGGGCGGCCTCGCGGAGCTTGGCGGCGTCCGAGTGGCCGACCCGGAAGGAACCGGCCTCGGCGGGGGAGCGCGGCACCTCGCGGGCCACCGAGCCGTCGGCGGGGGTGATCAGCCAGCGGGAGACCGGGGTCGCGTACGCGGCGACCGAGAAGGTGCCGGCCAGGCTGTCGCTCCAGCGCCCGCCGCCGGGGCCGCGCCGCAGGTCGAGGTCGACCCGCCAGAGGTCGGTGGCGGAGCGGACGGCGTCGGGGACCTCGCGCGGGAAGGCGAGGCCGAGTTCGGGCGCCGGGTCGGTGTCGCCGAGGCCGATCTCCTCCAGCGGCACCGGCCGGCCGAGCTTGCCGCCGATCGCGGTGGCGATCAGGTGCGGGACGGGGCCCTGCGGCACCATGCCCTTGCTCACCCAGCGGGCCACCGAGGTCTTGTCGTAGCGGAGCGTCAACCCGCGCTGCGCGCCGAGGTCGTTGACGCGGCGGGCCAGCCCCGCGTTGCTGATCTGGGCGAGGGTCAGGAGCGTGCCGAGCCGTTCGTTCGGTCCTCGTGGGCTGACGGTCATGGTGGCGGCGGCACCTCCTGCGGCCTTGTGCGCGGGGCCCGGGCGGCACCGGGCCGTAGCTGCTGTACCTAGAGTAGTCGGACGCGTTCCGACGGTTAAGAGGCCGCATTCCGGATGGCGGGATCGTGCGCCCGGCCCCGGGCGGCGGGGGCTCCGGGGGATCGGCCGCGACCGCCCGGATCCGGCCGTCCCGGGGCGTCCGGGCGGAGCGCCGGAGCGCCGTGCTCCGGTCCCGTGTCGATGTGCGCCCGGCCGTGCCCCCTGGCCCGACCGGCTGGTCGGCGATTCGCTGGTGGTCGTGGGTCGGCCCGCCGTCGAGGACCCGGCGGGCCGGGGGACGCCGCCGCCTACATCCCCGCGGGCGGTGGCGACGTCCGGGAGGGCATGCGGATGCCCTCCCGGGCAGAGCGACGCCTTTCGGCCATTTCGCGATGGCCATGACAGGGCGCCGTGGAGGGCGGTCCGGGCCGAGGAGGGGGAGGCCCGGCCCGCCCTGACGGGGACGCCCGTCCGGGGGATCGCCCGGATGTTCGACACTGTGCGTCGCCGCCCGGTACGCGCCCTCCCCGGCGCGTACCGGAAACGACAACTCCGGTCGCCGGGCGTACGACCGGTGGCACCATGTCTTCTGACGGTGCGCCAGGGATCGGCCGGGGGGACCGCCCGCTGAAGGGCGCGCCGCACGGTGCTGGTCCTCGTGCGGTGGAGGCGCGATGCGGTGGCTGACGGGCTGGTGCACGGGCGCGCCCCGACCGGGCGCACCGGCGCACGAGCCGCCCGGCGCGGTCGCCCCGATCGCCGCGCGCCCGCTGTGGAGCGGCCCCGACCCGCTCTGGGCGGTCGGCGACTGGCGGCCCGAGGAGATCCGCCTGGTCACCCTGCGGCCCGGCGCCCCCGCCACCGTCACCACCGGGCCCACCGCCCCGGACCCGGTCGAGGCCGGACCGGCCGTCCTGCGCCTCGCCGTCCTCGGCCCCTGCGGCGCCACCGACGCCGAACTCGCCGCCGGCCTGGCCGCCGCCCGCGGCGGCGCCGTCCGCCACCTCACCGCCTGGCCCGGCGGCTACACCGTGGTGCTGCGCAGCGGAGTCCGGTCGACCGTGCTGCTCACCGACCTGGCCGGCGCCCAGCCCGTCTTCCACACCCCCTGGGGCGGCGGCACCGCGTACGCCACCGCGGCGCTGCCGCTCGCCGACCTGGTCGGCGCGCCGCTGGACACCGGCCACCTCGCCGCCCGGCTCGCCTGCCCCGAGGCCCCGGAGGCGCTCGGCACCGGCACGCCCTACCTCGGCGTGCGGCGGGTGCCGCCCGGGCACGCGCTGGGGCTGCGGGACGGGCGGCCGTACCTCTCCGGGTACGACGAGCCGGGCGCCGGCGGGGCGCGCGGGCGCGGCGAGGCGGCGGCCGTCGGGGAGCTCACCCGGGCCCTGCTGGAGTCGGTCCGCTTCCGGGTCCGCACCAGCCCGGCGGCGCCGCCGGGCCGGGCCAGGCTCGGCGTCGACCTCTCGTACGGGACGGCGTCCGCCACGGTCGCCCTGCTCGCCGCCGCCGTACCGCGTCAGCCCGGTCCGCCGCCCGCCGGCGGGCCGCCCGCCGGGTCCTGGCCCGCCGGGTCCGGTCCGGCCGGGTCCGGGCCCAGGGGGGCGCGCACCGGGGCGGTGAAGGGCTCCTGGGCCCGCGCCGCCGGCCGGCCGCGGACCGCCCCCGAACCGGTCGCCGCCGTCACCTCGGGCGGGACGGCGCCGCCCGCCCCGGCACCGGACGTCCCCCGGCTGCGCCACACCGTGCTCGCCGTCGGCCCGGACACCCTCCCGTACGCGGACCTGCGCACCGACCCGACGGCCGGCCGGCTCACCGACGAGCCCGGGCCGGAACTGGTCACCGCGGCCTGGGCCGGCGCCCGGTTCGAGGCGGGCGGCACCGACCACCTCACCGGCTACGGCGCCCGGCACGTCCTGGACGGGCACCCGGCCCGGCTGGCCGACCTGGTCCGGGCGGGGCGGTCACGCGAACTCCTCTCCCCGGTGGCCGCGCTGGCCGGTGCCGACCGGGCGACCGCCGGCGTCCTGGCGGGCGCGCTGCGGACCCCGCTCACCGTGCTGCGCGCCGCCCACCGCCTCGCCCGCGCCCGCTGGGCGGACGCGCTCGACGACACGGCCGTGCGGCTGACCCTGCGCCGCACCTCCGACGGCGGCGGCACGGCGGGTACCCGCTCGGTGGACGACCTCGCCTGGGTGGTCCCGGGGCCGGCCGCCCGCTGGCTGTCCGACGAGGCGCTCTCCGCCGTCGCGCTGCGGCTCCGCCTGGCGGCGCGCGAACCGGCGCCCGGCGAACATCCGGGCGCGTACCGGGCCCGGCACGCCCTCCACCGGCACGCGCGCGGGTTCCGCACGCTGGTGCACGCCACCGAACAGCCCGGGCAGCGCCTGCACGCGCCCTTCCTCGACAACCAGGTGGTGCGCGCCGCCCGGCTGCTCCCGGACGACGTCCGCCTCCAGCCCGGGGCCCGGCACGCGCTGCTGCGGTCCGTCCTGGCCGGCACCGGGCGCACCGACCTGCCGTCCGACTGGGGCCGCACGCCCCGCCCCGACCGCACGGCCCCCGCCCGCGCGGGTCTGCGGCTCGCCGCCGACGGCCTGGCCGAACTCTTCGACGCCCCCCTGCTCGCGGAGGCCGGCCTGATCGACCTCCCCGCCGTCCGCACCGCCCTCACCCGCGCCGCCGACCAGTCCGCCCCCCTCCCGCCCGCCACCCTCGCCGGCCTCGCCGACCTGGTCGCCACCGAACTCTGGCTCCGCCGCATCCGGGCCCGCCGCCACGGCGCCTGCTGGACCGGCCTCCCCCACCCCACCCACCCCGCCCTCACCCCCACCCGCTTCCCCTGACCCACCCCCGGAGCGAAAAGTCGGCCGGCCCGACTTCCTGCGCCAGTGAATATGCAGACCGGTCTACTGATTCTGGTTTCCATCCCCGGCGCGCCAGGAGTGGAAAGTCGGCCCGTCCGACTTCCTGCGCTCCCGGGCCTTTCCCCGCCGGCCGCCGGACCCGCCGCCGGACCCGCCGTTGGACCCGCCGCTGGAGCCGTCCCGGCCGCCGCCCGGCCGCGCCGCGGCGGCCCGCCCCGCCAGCCCCTCGCCTCCAAATATGCAGACCGGTCTACTGATTTCACCCGAGCCGGCTCCTCCGCGCGAATCGCCGGAGTGGAAAGTCGGCCAGGCCGACTTCCTGCGCCCGTGAATCTCTTCCTGCGCCCATGAATCTGCAGACCGGTCTACTGATTCACTCACCCGCCCCCCGGAGCGCGCGGAGTGGAAGCGGAGTGGAAAGTCGGCGGAGCCGACTTCCTGCGCGGCGGGTTCGCGGCGGCGGGCTCGGGGGTGTGTTCGGCGCGGCTCGGGGGCTGGGCGGGGGTCGGGCGGCGATCATGGCGAGGCATCCCGTCCCCCCTGCCCCGTCAACCCCCGCCGTTCCCGTTACCCCCGCCGTTCCCGTTACTCCCGTTGCTCCTGCTTTCCCCCGCACCCACGGAGGTCGTGGTGACCAGTGCCAGTCCGGACCAGTCCGTTCCCGTCGTGCTCTCGGTGCTCGGGCGGCCGCCGACGGGGCGGCCGCCGGGGGTGCTCGCGGCGTGCGACGGGTCCGACGGCTCGCTCTGGGCGCTGGAACGGGCGATGACCGAGGCCGAGTTGCACGGCCTGCCCCTGTACGTGCTCGCCGTCGTCAACCCGGCGCCCGCCGGCTACCCGCCGGGGATGGCCGAGCTGGTCCAGGAGAGCGTGGAGACCCTGGTCGAGTCGATGGCCGACGGCCTGCGCCGCTCGGTGGCCACCGTCCAGCAGGCCCGCCCGCACCCCTGCACGGCCGAGATGTCGCTGCACGTGGTGCTGGGCAATGTGATCGAGGTCCTGCTGGCCGCCTCGGCCCGGCAGCACACCCTGGTGCTCGGCACCCGGGGCAACGGCGGCTTCACCCGCCTCCTCCTGGGCTCGGTCAGCAGCGCCGTCGTCCACCACGCGGCCTGCCCCGTCCTGGTCGTCCCCGCCCCGCCCGCGACCTGAGCCCGGGCGGCACGCCCAGGGGGGCGCCGGGAATGTCCCGAGATGGTTCACCGTTCACCGATCTCGGACCACACGCTCATCCCCACCTCCCTGGAGCCCCCGTCATGAAGGTCGAGATCTACTCCGACATCGCCTGCCCCTGGTGCTACATCGGCAAGCGCCGCTTCGAGCAGGCGCTCGACGGCTTCGCGGGCAAGGAGAACGTCGAGGTGGTCTACCGGCCGTACCAGCTGGTGCCGGACGCGCCCGCCACGGCCAGCCCGCACCGCGAGTGGCTCGCCGAGCGCTACGGCCCGCAGTCCGTCGCGATGGACGCCCGGGTCGCCGAGCTGGGCCGCGCCGAGGGCATCGGCTACGACTTCGACGCCGCCCTGCACGCCAACACCTTCCTCGGCCACCGCCTGCTGCACCTGGCCGAGACCGAGTACGGCGCGCAGGCCCAGGGCCGCCTCAAGGAGGCCCTGCTCAAGGCGCACTTCACCGACGGCGTGGACGTCGGCGACCGCACCGCGCTCACCGAGGTCGCCGTCGGCGCCGGCCTGGACCGCGACCGGGTGACCGCCTACCTCGCCGGCGACGAGGGCGCCGCCGAGGTCCGCGCGCAGCTGGCCGAGGCCCGCGAGCTGGGCATCACCGCCGTGCCGACCTTCGTCTTCGAGGGCAAGTGGGCCGTCCAGGGCGGCCAGGAGGCCGAGACCTTCCGCCGGGTGCTGGAGCAGGTCGCCACCGAGATCGGCGAGCACCGGCCCGCGCCGGTGCAGGTCGCCCCGGCCGGCGAGGCCTGCGCGGACGGCTCCTGCGCCATCTGAGCAGCACCCGACCGGCAGCCGGACCCGAGGCCCGTTTCAGACGCACCTGAAGCGGGCCTCGGCCCAGTCGGCCATGTTCAGCGCCGACCAGAAGCCGCTCGCCGGCGTCACCACCAGCTTGATCGACTTCTGCCCGTCCAGCGGCACGTGCACCGGCACCGCCGGGTCGCCCGCCCGCACCGGCTGCGAGCTCCACAGCGTCCGCCCGTCGCCGCCCTGGACCGAGAAGACCACGGCGCCGAGGGTCACGCTCAGGTCGTCCATCCCGGCCACCGCGTCGAAGGACGTGCAGGTGCGGTTGAGGTCGATCACCGTGGTCGCCGGCGCGTGCACGGTGATGCCGTGGCGGCGCTCGGTGCCGCCGACCGAGACGGTGTCGCGCTGCCAGAACCAGTCGCTCCCCTTCTGCCGGATGGCCGGTTCCGGCGGGGGCACCCGGTTGTTGCCGGGCTTGGTCACCGGCAGGTCGTCGCCCCAGAAGTCGCTCGGTGGCGGCGGGGTCGTGGGCGTCGGCACGACCACCGGCGGGACGGTCGGCGGAATGGTGGGCGTCGGGATCACCGGCACCTCGGGAAGCGGGACCACCGGCAGCTCGGGCGTCGGCACCGTCGGCAGCGGCGGCAGGCTCGGCTGCGGCGTCACCAGGACCGGGGTCTGCGGCTTGGCCGGCGTGGGCGTCGGCGCCGGTGCCGGGGAGGACTTCGCGGGCGCGGGCGTCGGCGAGGGCGCCGTGGTGGCCCGCGGCGCGCCGGACACGACCGGCGGCGCGGGCTTGGGCGGTGCGCTCGACGCCGGTGGCGCGGACGGTGCGGGGGCGGGCGGCTCCGCCGGGTCGGGCTCGGCGCTCGCCGCGTCCGGCTGCTGCGGCGCCGGTTCCGGGGCTGCCGGTTCGGGCGCGGGGGCAGGCGGCGCGGGCGACGCCGGGGCGGACGCCGGGGGAGCGGCCACCGGAGGCTTCGGCTCGGGCGAACCGGTGAGCGCGTACGCGGCGACGGCGGCGGCCGCCACCGCGATGGCGGCGGCGATGCCGGCCTTGGCGGCGGTGCCCAGGCCCTCCCCGGCCGCGCCCGCCCCGGCACCCGCCCCGCTGCCCCCGCCCGCGCCGGCGGCCCCGGCGCCACCCGCGGTACCCGTCGCACCGGCCGTACCCGCGGCAGCACCGCCCGTCGCAGCACCACCCGTCGCCGTACCCCCGGCCGCACCGCCCGCCGCGGCGGCCGCGGTCCCGGCCGCTGCGCCGCCGACCACCGCAGCCCCGCCCACGGCGGCCGCGGCGGCACCGAAGCCGCCCACGCCGACCCAGACCAGCACCCCGCCGGGCAGCAGCGCACGCAGCCCGTGGTTGATCTCGGACAGTTCCAGGCACGCCGCGGTGCACCGGTCGCACTCCTTGAGGTGCCCCCCGACCTCCGCCGAGGCCCGCTTGCGCAGCGAGCCGCGCGCGTACGCGCCGAGCCGGTTGGCGTACGCCTGGCAGGCCCGGTCCTGGCTGCCCGAGACGTGGGCCTGGAGGAACCCGGCGGCGAGCCGGTCGCGGGCCCGGTGGGCCTGGACGGCGGTCGCGTTGGCGGTCTTGCCGAGCATCACGGCGACCGTCTTGGGCGACTCCCGCTCGACCTCGGTGTGCCAGAGCACCATCCGGTCGTCCTCGGGGAGTTCGGCGTAGGCCTGCATCACCATGCGCTGGTCGGCCATCGCCATCGCCCAGGCGTCGGCGCCCGGGTCGGCCAGGTCGAGGTCGACGACGGCGGCCGAGGTCTGCGCGAACACACTGAAGTCGTCGACGAGTTGCTCGCGCCGCTCGCTGCGGGTCCAGGCCGCGGCGACGTTCCGCACGGCGGTCAGCAGATAGGCGCGGACGGCGAACTCCGGACCCTTGCCCGCCCTCAGCGCCTGAAGGGTGCGCGCGAACACCTCGCCCGCCAGGTCCTCGGCGGTGAAGCTGTCGCGGCAGCACGTCCGGGCGTAGCGGCGCACCGAGTCGACGTGCCGGCGGTAGATCTCCTCGTACGCGGTGTCGTCGCCGGCCCGCACCAGCGCGGTCAACTCGGCGTCGGAAGGCGGACGTTCGCCGTCGACCGGGTCGGCGGGCGCCGGCACGGTGGGGCGCGTCGGGGCGCCGGCGCCGACGAAGGCCTCGGGGGTGACGCCGCCGCGCCCGGCGGGGGCCTGCCCGGGTACGCGGCCCTGGGGGAAGGCGGCGGCGGAGGCGGAGAGCGTCTCGCGGCTGGGCATCCCGGCCTGGTCCGGCACCTGCCCCGGCCGGGCGGCGTCGGTACCCGGGCCGTCAGGACCCCAATCGGCTCCCCAGTCCGGTCCGGTCCCGGCGGACCGCCCGAAGTCGAGGCCGTAGCCGTAGTCGTTCTGTTCCTCGGCGCTCACAACGGACCCCAGATTCCACGACAGCCCCCGTAGTGTGGCAGGGCGCACGGGAGTGCGTGGGCGCACGAGCTCCCGCTGCACGGCGCCGAGGGCACGCGAACGGCGCGCATCGGGACATTGGCTCCAACCACGGGCAAAGGATGGCATAGCGCAGAGTTGGGCGGTAGCCGGACCGGCCGTGACCCACTCTTCCGTGGGGCCGTCGCGGATGTGTTCGCCCAGGGCACGGCGCCCCGGCGGGCGTCGCTCGCGCCGGGCGCGCGATCCGGTTCCCCGCGCCGCCCGGTTCAGCAACCTCCTTGCCCGCGACGGACGGTGGCCGTCCGGCGGGGTGACGTTCAGCGGGCCCGCAGGCCGTCCAGCAGGATCTGCAGCAGCCGGTCCGACGGGCCTTCGGCGGACTGGCCGTCCGCCTGCCGTTCGCCCGCCGCCGGCGCGGCTTCCCCGGACGCCGGGCCCGCCGCACCGGAACCGGAGGCCCCGGACGGAGCGGCGCCCGCCGGCCCGCCGCGCCACGCGTGCACCGGCACCGACGCCGTCAGCACCAGCACCACGTCCGCGACGGTGACCCCGGGCCGCAGCTCACCCGCCGCACCCGCGCGCGCCACCAGCGCCGCGAGCAGCTGCAGCAGCAGCCGCGGATCCGCGTCGGTCCCCAGCGCCGCGGCCTCGGCCTCGGTCGCCGCGACCCCGGTGTCCGGGAACCCGCCGACCACGGCCGCCGCCTCACCGCCCAGCGGCTCGTACCGGGTGAGGCCGAACCCGCCGGCCGACCCGGCCGGTTCCGCCGAGCGCTGCTCGGGCACCCGCCCGAGCTCCTCGGCGTACCGGAAGGCCTCCGGCGGCAGCAGCCGCCCGGCCCCGGTGGACACCGCGCGCGCCAGGTACCCGGCCAGCGCCTCCCACGCCCCCGAGCCGCCGTACAGCGACTCGCGCGCCTGGGCGGTCAGCCAGGCGACCTCCTCGGCCGCGATCCGCTGGACCAGCACCTCCTTGCTCGGAAAGCGCCGGTACACCGTGCCCACGCCGACCCCGGCCCGCCGCGCGACCTCCTCCATCGGCGCGCCGTAGCCGAACTCGCCGAACACCTCGCGGGCCGCACGCAGCACGCTCTCCAGGTTCCGGCGGGCGTCGACCCGCAGCCGCGCGCCCGGTGGAGGCCCGCCGGCCTGTGTCATCTCGCCGCCCCGGTACGGGACCGCGGCGTACGCCGTCCCGGTCGTCCCGGGCACGCCCGGCGCACCGGCGGTCCCGGGCGGCCCGGCCGCCTCGGCGGGGCCGCGTTGCTCCGGGACCACGCCCTGGCCGGGGTGTGCCGCACCCGCTCGCCCCAACAGTCGCTCCTGTTCCATCATCCCAACTCTCCCCCGCAGGCATCCGATTCCGGATCCTGTCGTCGCCCGCCCCTGCACCCCCCGGTGCAGCTAAGCCTGAAAGAAATGACCGATGACCCATCGCTTGTGCCGTTGGTGGTGCCGTCCGGGTGGCGCCCGACCGCGGGTGCGGCCGCGCGCAGTCCACCCGGACCCCGATCAGGCGGGCGCCGCCGGGTCGATCGGTGCGATCGGACCGGCGTGTCGGCGCCCGTCCGGGGCCTCGTCCGGGAACTACCCTTCCCCGGATCACGGTCCCGCAGTCGGGTTCTCCCGCCAACACTAGAACTGGCCGTAATGGCCGCTCCACGGTGCGTCGCCGCCAGTTGACATGGCAGTGGCCGCGCCGCCACACAATCCGACCATAGTTCACCGCCGTTCGAGGCCGAAAGTGCGTCAGAAACTCACCCCGGCAGCACATCCGTCCCCGCGAGGTCCCGGCGGCCCCATCCGTCACGGCACGGATGGTGGACAAGACGGCGCCGACGGTCCTTTATTGGTGGGCGTGATGGGGGCATGCCCGGTCGAAGGCGGGCGCGGGGCCCATCGACAGGAGGTGCGCCATCAGGATCCTGATCGTCGGCGGCGGGTGCGCGGGGATGTCCGCGGCGCTGCACCTCCAGCGCGGCCTGCGCGAGCGGCTGCGGCGCGGCGAGGTCCGGCTCACCGTGGTCGAGCCGCAGGCCTACCTCACCTACCACCCGCTGCTCGCGGAGGTCGCGGCCGGCACCATCGACCCCCGGCACGTGGTCGTGCCGCTGCGCCGCGAACTCACCGGGTGCCGGGTGCTCACCGCCAGGATCACCCGGATCGAGCACGCCGCCCGCCGGGCCTGGGCCGACGCCGCGGGACCGGGCGAGCCGCCCGCACCCGTCGAACTCGACTACGACGTCCTGGTGCTCGCCCCCGGCGCGGTCTCCCGCACCGCGCCCGTCCCCGGCCTGGCCGAGCACGGCCGGGGCTTCTCCACCGTCGGCGAGGCCGTCGGCCTGCGCGACCACGTCCTGGAACAGCTCGACCTGGCCGCCACCACCCGCGACCCGGCGCTCCGCCAGGCCGCGCTCACCTTCGTCTTCGTCGGGGCCGGCTACGCGGGCGTCGGCGCGCTCGCCGAACTGGAGGACATGGCCAGGTACGCCGTCCGCGGCCACCACAACATCACCCCGGAGGACCTGCGCTGGGTCCTGGTCGAGGCCACCGACCGGATCCTCGCCGAGGAGTCGCCCGAACTCGCCGACCACACCCTCGCCCAGCTGCGCGAGCGCAGCGTCGACGTCCGCCTGCGCACCACCCTGGAGTCGGCGGCCGACGGGGTCATGGCGCTCTCCGACGGCAGCCGGTTCGCGGCCCGCACCCTGGTCTGGACGGCCGGGATCCGCCCGAACCCGCTGCTGCGCGACACCGACCTGCCGCTGGACACCGCCGGCCGGGTCCGCTGCCTGCCCACCCTCCAGGTGCTCGGCCCGGACGGCCGCGCGCTGCCGGGGGCCTGGGCCGCCGGGGACGGCGCCGCCGTGCCCGACCCGGGGGCGGACGGGGCGCCGTGCGCGCCGAACGCCCAGCACGCCTTCGCCCAGGCCGCCCTGCTGGCCGCCAATGTGCTGGTGGCGCTGGACGGCGGACCGCACGCGCCCGGCATCGCCGAGTACCGGCCGGAGGCCCCGGCCTGTTCCACCTCGCTGGGCCTCGGCCGGGCGGTCGCCCACACCAGGCGCGGCGGGCGGCTCACCGGGCGGCGGGCCTGGTGGCTGCACCGGGCCCGGCACCTGCGCCGACTGCCGAGCGGCGAGCGCCGGGTGCGGGTCCTCGTGGACTGGGTGCTGGCGGGGCTGTTCTCCCGCGAGGTCGTCCCGCTCGGCCGGCCGGACCGTCGGGCTCCGGCCGACGAGCGGCCCGTGTGAGCCGCGCCGGCGGTGCGCCCGCCACCGCCCGGTCGGAGTACGGACACGGCCCTGTGGCCGATCGGAGGGCCACCCGTGGCGCGGGCGACTTCCGGAATCGGGCCTCCGCCTGACAGGATCTGCCCGACCGAGTCATTACCCCGTGTGCTGACGAGTGCACAAAAAGTGATGATATGTCTGGAACCCGAGGAAGCGGCCGTCGTTTGAACCTCATGCGCTGGAGCGCCCGGCTCACCGGAGTCCCGTGGCGTGCCACCCCGCCGTCCGGGGCCGGCACCGACCGCGCCGCGCCGTCCGGCGACGCCGTCGTGGTGCCCGGCCCCCGCGACCCCACCGGCACCGCCGGACCGCCCGACGCCCTCGACCCCACCGGCGTGCTCGACCCCCACCGGCCCCAGGACCTCCGCGAGGTCCTCAACCGCATCCCGGCCCCGGTCGCCGTCACCTACGGCCCGCTGCACCAGCTCGGCTACGCCAACCGCGCCTACCGCGAACTCTTCGGCGAACGCCCCACCGGCCTGCCCGCCTGCGACGCGCTGCCCGAACTCGGCACCCTCGGCGTCCTGCCCCTCATGGACCAGGTCATCCGCGGCGGCAGCCCCCGCAGCGTCAAGGCCCGCTGCATCCTCGGCCTCACCGGCAACCGCTACTACAACGTCTCCTGCGTCCCCCTCACCCGTGACCCGGGCCGCACCGGCCCCGGCGGCGAGCCCGTCCTTTCCACTCCAACGAGCGACGACCCGACCTCCGGAGTCCTCGTCTTCGCCGCCGAGGTCACCGACCAGGTCCTCGCCGCCGCCCGGCTGCGCGAGTCCGAGCGCCGCCACCGCGAGGCCGCCGTCACCCTCCAGCGCAGCCTCCTCCCGCAGAAGCTCGACCAGCCGGCCGACCTCCGGGTCGCCGCCACCTACCAGCCCGGCGGAGCCGAGGCGGCCGTCGGCGGCGACTGGTACGACGTCATCGCCATCGGCGGCGGCCGCACCGCCCTGGTCATCGGCGACGTCATGGGACGCGGCCTGCGCGCCGCCGCCGTCATGGGCCAGCTCCGCACCGCCGTGCGCGCCTACGCCCGCCTCGACCTCCCGCCGCACAAGGTGATGAGCCTGCTCGACGGCCTCGCCATGGAGATCGACGCCAACCAGATCGCCACCTGCACCTACGCCGTCTGGGACCCGCGGCGCCGCACCCTCGGCTACGCCTCCGCCGGCCACCTGCCGATCCTGCTGCGCTGCCCCGACGGCACCGTCCTGCGCAGCGAGGAACAGAACGGCCCGCCGCTGGGCACCGGGGGAGGCGTCCACCTCTCCCACACCCTGCGGCTGCTGCCAGGCACCACCGGCGTCCTCTATACGGACGGCCTGGTCGAACGCCGTGACGAGGACATCGACCAGGGCCTCGACCAGCTCGCCCGCACCCTCACCGGCGCGGTCGGCGCCCCCGACGTGGTCTGCGCCCGCCTGCTGAGGGCCATGGGCGTCACCTCCGAGCACGACGACGACGTCGCCGTCCTGGTCTTCCAGCTGCCGGCCGACGAGGAGTCGCCCGAACGGAGACGGGCGCTTGACTCGGCCGTCCGAGAGGTCTAGTGTTCTTCGAGCTGCCTGGCTGGGAGCACCGGACACGTATCTGCGCGGACGGTCCCGGGGTAGCCAATCCTCTGAAACACCACCTCTTCCCGGTTACGGGCCGAGGCGCGTCGTCTTTTCGACGTGTTCCGGCTCAGGGTTTATTCGGTGTGCCTGTTTTCGGGGATTGCGGCCGGATTCGCTTTTCGGAGCGGGGATCGGCTAGAGTTTGAAACGTCGGACGGGGCGTCAAGCCGCAGAAGACGCCAGCGAGTTGGATGAAGGAAGCGCCGGGAACGGCACGGAAAACATCTGATAAGCTGGAAACACGAAAGAACGAAGCGCCCGGAGGGCCGGTGTGAAAGCCGCCTGAAGGAAGCGTCCGTTCCTTGAGAACTCAACAGCGTGCCAAAAGTCAACGCCAGATATGTTGACATCCCCGGCCTCAGGTTTCCTGGGGTTGGAGATTCCTTTTGAAATAACACAGCGAGGACGCAGTGCGCGGGATCACCCTGTTCCGGTGGTTGCCGTGCCGCTCAACGCGGGTGTGAACCCGATTACGGGTAATCATTCACGGAGAGTTTGATCCTGGCTCAGGACGAACGCTGGCGGCGTGCTTAACACATGCAAGTCGAACGGTGAAGCCCTTCGGGGTGGATCAGTGGCGAACGGGTGAGTAACACGTGGGCAATCTGCCCTGCACTCTGGGACAAGCCCTGGAAACGGGGTCTAATACCGGATATGACCTGGGACCGCATGGTCTCGGGTGTAAAGCTCCGGCGGTGCAGGATGAGCCCGCGGCCTATCAGCTTGTTGGTGGGGTAATGGCCTACCAAGGCGACGACGGGTAGCCGGCC
>NZ_JBHVER010000046.1:0-42020 GCF_042802195.1 Kitasatospora sp. NPDC057500
GTGGACGACCGTGGCGCGCCCCGCCGTCGCACTACGGCGCGTCGCTCGCGCAGCGCGTCCCGGCGGCCGGAACCGTGCCGTCGACGAGGAAGGCGTGCACGGCGGTGCGGATGCACTCGCTGAGCCCGTAGCCGGTGTGGCCCTCGCCCTCGCGGGTGAGCAGCACGGCGTTGCCGAGCTGGGCGGCGAGCTTCTCCGCGTTGGCGTACGGCGTGGCCGCGTCGCCGGTGGAGCCGACCACCACGATCGGCGTCGCGGCCTTGGAGGTGATCGCGTGCGCCTTCTCGGGCGAGCGGAACGGCCAGTTGCGGCAGTCGGGGTCGAACAGCGCCGCCCCCGGTTCGTGCCGGCTGATCAGCGGGGCCTTGGCCGCCATCTCGGCGTAGGCGGCCTGGAGCGCGTCGCCGGTCGGGACGTCTGTCGCGCCGTCGGCGCAGTAGACGGCGGTGTAGGCATCGGCGGAGGCGCTGTAGTGGCCGTCCTCGTCGCGCTCGTTGTAGGAGTCCGCGTACGCGAGCAGGTTGTCGCCCTTGCCGCGGAGCATGGCCCAGCCGAGGCTGTTGGCCAGGGCGTCCCAGGAGCTCTCGTCACCGTAGAGGCGCTTGATCACACCGGTCCAGGCCGCGGTGGAGGTGAGGACGCGCCCGTCCTTGGTGGTGAGCGGCTTCTGCTTCAGCCCGTCGAGGAAGTCGGCGAGCTTCCCGGGCGCCTTCTCCGGGTCCTTGCCGAGCGGGCACTGCGCCTGCTTGGCGCAGTGGGCGGCGAACGCCCGCAGTGAGCGCTCGAAGCCCGCGTACTGCTCGATGTTGTTCGCGGCCAGCGGCTTGGCCGGGTCGACCGCGCCGTCCAGGACCAGTCGGCCGACGCGGTCCGGGAACTCCTCCGCGTAGACGCTGCCGATGTAGGTGCCGTAGGACAGCCCGAGGTAGTTGAGCTTCTGATCGCCGAGCGCGGCGCGCAGCACGTCCATGTCGCGGACGGTGTCGCGGGTGCCGATGTGCTCCAGCAGCTTGCCGTACTTGGCCTGGCAGGCGTCCGCGAGGACCTTGCCGTGCTCCGGGCCGAGGTCGTCGGTGGTGAGCCAGGTGTCGCGGGTCTTGTCGTCCAGGCAGTTGATCGGCGCGCTGAGGTCGGAACCGCGGGGGTCGAAGCCGACGATGTCGTAGTGGTCGCGCAGCGGGCCGTCGTAGTCCTTCTGGCCGAGCTGGACCATGCTCACGCCGCTCCCGCCGGGTCCGCCCGGGTTGACCACGAGGGAGCCGGTCCGCTGGCCGGGCTTGGCGCTGCCGAGCCGGGCGACGCCGACATCGAGGGTGTCACCGCCCGGGTCGGCGTAGTCCAGCGGGACCTTGAGGGTGGTGCACTGCACCGCCGACTCGTCGGTCTTCTCGGTCTTCGGGTCGTCCTTGCAGGCCGCCCAGACGAGCTGCTGGCCGTAGAAGGCCTGGAGGGCCGGGTCCGCCTGGCCGGTGGGCTTCACCGTGGGCGTGGGCGTGGCGGTCGGGGTGGGCGTGGGCGTCGCGGTGGCGCTCGCCGTCTCCGCGGGCGACGGCGCGGCAGTGGACGCGGCGGTGGACGCGGCGGTGGACGCGGCGGTGGTGCCGCCCGAGCTGGTGCAGGCGGCCAGCAGGGCGGCCGCGGCGACGGCGGGCAGGGCGCGTCGTGAGAACCGGATGATCATCGAATGCACCGCACACGAATACCATCTGACGATCACACTGTTGACGGCGCCCTACCCGCCGCGACCCGCCCGCCGTGCACGCTTCCGGACAAAGAGCGACGAACCCTTCGAGGAAACGTTTCCGCTGCCGTCGCCGACCGCCCGTCAGCCTCCCGTCAGCCGCCGCACTGCTGGAGCATCGTCTTCTTGTCCGCCGCCGTCACCGGCAGCTGGTACTTCAGCGACACCTGCGCGAAGCGCACCGCGTACGCGCAGCGGATCTCCGGGTCGGCGGGCAGCCAGGCGGAGGGGCCCGAGTCGCCCTTGGAGGCGTTCTGCGAGCCGTCGGCCGGGATGAGGTTCAGCGGGTCGTTGGCTATCTGCACGCGCTTGAGCTTCTCCCACTTGCTCGCGCCCATCTGCCAGTCGTAGGACAGCGGCATCACATGGTCGATCTGGATCTTCGAGGCCTGCTTCTTGTTCCAGTCCACCGTCTTGCCGGTGTAGGGGTCGAAGATGGTCATCGAGGTGACCACGCACTTCGAGCCGTCCTTGCGCTCGACCGCCGAACCGTCCCTGGCCAGCAGGTCGTTGCGGGTGTCGCAGTTGTTGTGGCCGCCGGGTATGCCGTCCACGTTGTCGGTCCAGGCCGGGCCGAACTCATTGCGGTCGTAGCCGTCCTTGGGGCCGGCCGCCGCGGTGGCGACCTTGGCGATCAGTTCGCGGCCCGCCTTCTGCTCCTCGGCGGAAGCCAGCGGCGCCAGACCGGGCTTGGTGCCGTCCGGGTTCTCCAGCGGACTGGTGCCCCGGCCCGCCGCACCCGCCGCCGCCCCGGACCCGGCGGTAGCGCCGCCGTCCGCCCGCTTCCCGTCGTCCGAGCAGCTGCTCAGCACCGCGGCGGATATCAGGAGGACGACGGCGGTGGCGGACAGGGTGGTGCGACGACGGGCGGACACGGGGACTCCCCAGGTGGGCGGGCGGCTGACGGCGCACCAGCAGACCAGCCGCCCCGCAGGGGGTCAAGACACCACAACACGCACCATTTCGATCATGGCGAAGCTCACACCCGCAGGTCCCGGACGATCTCCTCGACCACCGCCTCCAGCGGCGTCGCCGCCACCCCCAGCACCTCCCGGGCGGCCGACGAGTCGAGCAGCAGCGGCCGGTCGTACAGGTAGCCCATCTCCTCGACCTCGGCGAGGATCTCGTCGCCCGACCCGGCGAGCTCCGCCACCGGAACCGCCGTGAGCGCCGGCTCCGGCGCGCCGGCCGCCTTCGCCAGCCGCCCGGCCAGCTCACGGGCGGAGTCCTCGCCGGTACTGGGCACGTGCCAGGCCCGGCCCCAGGACGCCTCGTTGCGCGCGGCGGCGACCAGGGTGGCGGCCACGTCGCCGACGTAGCTCCAGCTGTGCGGCGCGTCCAGGTCGGCGGGGTAGCCGACCGGCTCGCCCGCCACCACGGCCGGTGCCACGGTGAAGGCGAACAGCGAGGTGGCGGCGCGGCCGAGGAAGTCGCTGGCCCGCACCTCGGTGACGCGCGCCCGGCCCGCCGCGTGGGCGGCCAGCGCGTCCGCCCACAGGGCCGCCCGCAGCGCGCCCTTGCGGCTGGTCGGGGCGGCCGGCAGGTCCTCGGTGAGCGGGCCGGACACCGGGCCGTAGCCGTAGACGTTGCCGAGCATGACGTAGCCCGCGCCGGTCCGCTCGGCGGCGGTCAGCAGGGCGGCGGCGAGCGGCGGGAACTCGGTCAGCCAACGGTGGTACTGCGGGGCCGCGCAGTTGATCAGCGAGGCCGCGCCGCCGACCAGCTCGGTGAGGGCGTCGGCGTCGGTGGCGTCGGCGGCGATCCGCTCGACGCCCGGGTGCTCGGGCCCGGTTCCGCGCCGGGTGACGAGGCGGACCCGCTCGCCCTCCCCGGCCAGGCGCAGGGCGGTGGCGGTGCCGGTGGGGCCGGCGCCGGTGACGACGTGGAAGGACATGGAAGGGCTCCTGGTTCGACCGAGGGGTGGTGGCGTCCGACGGGGCGGCGCCGTGATCAACTCTCGGGCAGGGCCCCGCCGCGCGGCAGGGCTCCGGCTGCCAAGGTTCCGGAGGTTCTGGCCATGCACTCGCCCGTCCGGTCGCCCGCGGACGTCCACCGGGTCGCGGTCGTCGCCGTGCCCCCGGTGACCGCCTTCGACCTCGCCATCCCCGAGATCGTCTTCGGCTCCGCCGAGCTGGACGGCCGCCCGGCGTACGAGGTGCGGGTCTGCACGGTCGAACCGGGCCCGGTGGCGAGCACCAGCAGCCTCCAGGTCGTCGTCCCGCACGGCCTGGACGCGATCGCCGGCGCCGACACCGTCCTGGTGACCGGCTCGGCCTCGCGGGCCGACGCCGACGAGCGGATCCTCGCGGCCCTGCGCACGGCGGCCGGCCGGGGCGCGCGGATGGCCTCGATCTGCACCGGCGCCTTCGTCCTCGCCCAGGCCGGACTGCTCGACGGGCACAGCGCCACCACCTACTGGGTGCAGGCGGGCGCGCTGGAGCACCGCTTCCCCAAGGTGCGGGTGCTCCCGCAGGCGCTGTTCGTCGACGACGGCCCGGTACTCACCTCGGCCGGGCTCACCGCCGGGATCGACCTCTGCCTGCACATGGTGCGCACCGACCACGGGGCGGCGGTGGCCAACGCGGTGGCCCGACTGGCGGCGGTCTCCGCGGTCCGCGACGGCGGCCAGGGGCAGGTCCTGCCGACACCGGTGGCCGCCCCGGACGGCAGCTCGCTCGCCGCCACCCGCGCCTGGGCCCTCGCCCGGCTCGCCGAGCCGCTCACCCTGGCCGGGCTGGCCGCGCACGCGGGGGTGAGCGTGCGCACCCTCAACCGCCGCTTCCAGGCCGAGACCGGGACCACCCCGCTCCAGTGGCTGCTCACCCAGCGCCTCGAACAGGCCAGGGAGCTGCTGGAGTCCACCGCGCTGCCGGTCGACCGGGTGGCCGCGCGCACCGGCTTCGTCACCCCCGACTCGCTGCGCCGCCACCTCCTCCAGCGGGTCGGCATGACGCCGCGCGCCTACCGCGCGCACTTCACCCGGCCGGCGGCCCGCACCGGCGGCTGACCGCGGCCCACGACGGCTTGCGCCATCGTCCGGGCACCGCCGGGCGGGCTGCGCGACGACGCCCGGACCGGGCACGCTGGGCGCATGGGACAGAACGATGCCGTGGCCGCCGCCCTGGTGCTGGCCGCCGGGGGCGGGCGGCGGCTGGGCGGGCGGCCGAAGGCGCTGATCCGCTACCGGAGCCGGCCGCTGGTGGAGCACGCGGTGGCGGTGGTCCGCGCGGGCGGCTGCCGGGAGGTGACGGTGGTGCTGGGCGCCGACCGGGAGCGGGTGCGGTCGACCGCCCACCTGCCGGGCTGCCGCCTGGTGGCCAATCCGGACTGGGCGGACGGCCTGGGGAGCTCGCTGCGCACCGGCCTGGCCGCGCTGCCCGCCCGGTCCCCGGCGGCGCTGGTCATGCTGGTGGACACCCCGGGGGTGAGCCCGGCCGCGGTGGCCCGGCTGCTGGCCGCGCACCGGGCCGGCGCGCAACTGGCCGCCGCGGTGTACGGGGGGAGGCGCGGGCACCCGGTGCTGATCGGCGCCCGGTACTTCGCCGAGGCGGTGGAGGGCGCGCACGGCGACGCGGGGGCGCGTGCGCTGCTGGCGGCGCATCCGGACGACCTCACGCTCGTCGAGTGCGCCGATGTCGCCGCACCGGACGACCTCGACACCCCGGCCGACCTCGCCCGCTGGGGCGCCGAGTGACTCACGGGCCGCACCGGACCGCACCCGTGCGCCCCCGTTCGTCCCGGTCGCGGGCCCGCCTCCCGCCCAAGGGGGAGGCGCCTCCTCCTCACCGGCGACCGATCGAGCGCACACCCCTGATTCGTCCCTGAGGATTGCCGCATTCCGCGCCGCGCCCCCCGGGTTTCGTGGAGCATGGGACACGTCACCCGCCCCCGACTCGAACGGACGGTGCCCGCGATGCCCGGACTGCCCGACGACTTCACCGGACACGACCCGGCCGGGCGCGGCCCGGGGGCGGCGGGTGGTGCCCGGGCGATCCGCTGCCCCGCCTGCCGTCGGGAGCACCTGTACGAACCGCCGTCGCTGCCCTGCCCGTGCGGTGCCTCGCTCAAGGTGCCGCTGCTGCGCGGCGGAGTGCCGGTGCAGGTGCGCTTCCGCTCGTGGGAGGACTCCTGGCTGAGCATGCGCTGTCCGCACTGCGGGCGCTCCGACCAGTGGCCGCAGCCCGAGTTCACCTGCAACTGCGGGGCCACCGTCCGGCTCCCGGTGGACCGGACGACCCGGCTGGGCGGCGGCTCCGCCCCCGGTCCGCTGGGCGCCGCCACCGGCCCGCGGGCCTCCCACCCGCACCCGGCCCGCCCCGCGCACTCGCTGGACGCGCCCGCCGCGGCGCCGCCGGCCACCGGTGCGGGCACCCCCGCGGCGCCCTGGCGGCGGCGCGCGCCGTTCCGCCCGCACCCGGTGCGGACCTCGCAGGACGCGGTGTTCACCGCGGCCCGCTACCTGGAGTGGCTGGGCTTCGACGACCTCGAACTGACGGAGGCCCAGGAGCGCGACGGGGTCACCCTGCTGGGCAGCCGGATGGTCGCCCAGGTGGACACCTGGACCGAGCCGGCCGACGTGAAGTCGGTCGAGTGCCTGTGGCTGCAGACCCTGCACGCGGAGGAGATGGCCGCCGCGATGTTCACCCTTGCGGGCTATTCGCACCAGGCCACGGTGCGCGGCGAACAGCTGCTGGTGGCCCTGTTCAGCCTGGACCTGGCGGGCGTGCCGCAGCCCGCGAACGGCGCCGCGGAGGCGCTGATGGAGACCGGCTGGACGTCCTGAGGTCCCGCCCGGCGCCCGGCCGGGCGCCCGCTGATCGTTTAGACGAAAACCCGTCCGAACGCAACAACCTCCGCTCGTGATCTGGTGCACAAGCTCGCCCCCGTGTTGAATTGCCGCCACAACGCGGGCCTGTGGCGCGTCATGCCACGAGTGGGGAGGGGCCCGCTTCCTGCTGGATGGCGCACACAAGGAGGTGGCGTTGTCGGAGCACGGATGGGGCCCAAGCGGCCGGGACGCACGGGGGCCGGCGACGCCTCCGGAGCCGGGGGACACCGTGTGGCGGCTACGGTCCCGGGCGTGCTGGCGGGAGGCCGCCGACCTGTTACGGCCCGCCGCCGAGCGCGACCCGGCGGCGGCGCTCGTCAGGGCCGAACTGTTGATCGAGCAGTGCCTGTTCACCGCCGCCAACTGGAGCCAGGCCGAACAGGCACTGCGGCTGGCCGAGGCCGTCGCGGCGACCACCGAGCAGCGAGCGGCGGCGGCCTGCGCCCGGGGCTTCCTGGCGTACGTGGCCAGCGTGCTCGGCGCCCGCGACCGGCTGGACGAGGCACAGGCCGCGCTCGGCCGCACCTCGGCGCTGCTGCCGCCGGACGCGCCGGGCCGGCCGCTGCTGGACTTCCGGCGGGGGCTGGTCGCGGAGAACCTGCTGCGCGACCCGAAGGCGGCCTGGATCGCCTACCGGCGGGCGCACGACGGGGCGGGCGAGCGCGGCGACGAACTGCTCCGCTCCTCGACCTGGCGGCACCTGGCCGCGCTGGCGCTCGCCGCCGGGGACCGCGAGCGGGCGTGGGAGGGGTTCGACGCCTCGCTGCGGCTGCGCGAGCAACTGGGCTTCACGGTGGGGGTGGCGCCGGCGCTGGCGGCGCTGGCCGAGGTGTCCGAACCGGCCGAGGCCGCACGGCTGCGGGCGGAGGCGACCAGGCTGGTCCAGGCGCTCGGGGGCGTACCGGTCTGGCTCGCCCGGCAGCTGGGCGCGGGGCGGGCGCCGGGCGCTCCCCCGGACGGGCGCGTCGAGAGGCAGATCCGGGGGCCGATCAGCTAAGGTGAGCCTAACCTGGCCGGGTCGAGCAGTGACCCGGCCAGGTTCGCCTCGCCGTTCCCGGGCTCCGCCAGGCCCCGGCCGGCCGGGCCCGGACGTACGGCGCGACGGCGCCACGGCGCCCCCGCCCGGGGGCAGGCCGGCGGCGGACGGGCTCCGGCCCGGGCACGGGCCGGGCGGTCCGGCCGCCCGGTCGACCCGATGGGCACGACCATGACCGTGAGCAGCACCCGGCCCGCCCCCGAACCCCCGGCGCCGACCGCCCCCACCCGCTGCCACGGCCCCTCCCCCGCGCCCGCACCCCCGGTCACCGGACCGGCGAGCGGGAACACCACCGCGCCCACGCCGACCGCGCCGACGCCCACCGCACCCGCCCCGGGAACCGCGGCAGCCGCCCGCCGCCCCGTCACCGAGCCGGCGGGCACCGGCACCCCCGTGCCCGCCCCCGGCGCCCTCGCCTCCCCCGCACCCGGGGCCGCCGGGTCGGACGGCGTGCCCGCCGCGCCCGGAGCGGGCGCGTACCGGCGGCTCGGGGAGGTGGTGCCGGAGGTGCGGGTGCGGTGTGCGCCGCCGCGGAGCGGACGGGGGTGGATCGCGGGGGCGGAGCTGGTGGCCGATCCGGCGGCACTGCGGGAGCTGGTGGCGCACGAGGCCCGGCAGGGCCTGGCCCGCTACGGCCGGGCGCTGCGGCCGGACGTGGCGGCCGGCATCGGTCTGCACCGGTTCGCCTGGGCCGCCTCGCTGCTGTTCACCCTGCCGTGGTTCCTGGAGCGCCGGGTCCCGCTGCTCACGCCCGCCGACGTGTCCGTCCGCCGCCGCAGCGGCGAGCTGACGGTCCGCCCGGGCGCCTTCGTCGGCCTGCGCGGCGGCCCCCCGGCCGGGGCGGCGTCGACCGGGACCGCGTCGGCCGGGGCGGCCCGGGCGGTGCCCGACGAGACGGCACTGGCCGCCGAGCTCCGGGCGGCGCTGGCGGGCTTCCTGACCCCGGTGCTGACCGCGTTCCGCCCGGAGGTGCGGCGCGGGCCGCGGGTGCTCTGGGCGATGGCCACGGACGCGGTGGTGGAGGGCCTCTGGTACGTCGGCGGGCTGCTCGGCGAGGAGGAGCGCGCACGGGCGGAGCTCACCGCGCTGTTCGCCGCGGACGGCCCCGGCGCGCCGGAGTGCGCGCCCTTCACGCCGGGCGCCGGATTCACCACCCCGGCGTCCGGCTCCCTTCCGCACACCGAACGCCCCGAGCGGTGCCGGGCCAGCTGCTGCCTCGTCTACACCGCGCGCATCGAGGCGATGTGCGCCGGTTGCCCCCGGCTCGCGCGCGGTTGACGGAGGTCGGGGACGGCCCGCGCCCCGCTGTCGGCCCGCCCGCCGCCACCTCCGGAATTCCCGCCTCCCCTTTTCCCATAAAAATATGACGATGTGCCTTATCTTTCGCCAGAAATACCCCTCTCCGGTGCATTGACAGGAAATCAGCCATTCTCCTCCCGGGCATCCGTCATGATGGTCCCCGCCATCACGACGACGCAGGAAAGCGAGGCTGGTCCAGGCGATGAAATTGTCCGACATACCGCTTGGTTGGGCCATCACCGGCGTTGCGGTGCTGCTGGTCGGCGCACTCCTGGTGGCCCTGGCCCGGAACCGGGGAAGTACCGGCAGCGGGCACGCCGCGGATTCCTGGGAGCGGGCCGAGGAGCGCCGCCGCCGCAAGGAGTCCCTGTACGGCGGCGCCTCCTACACGCTGCTGTTCTGCTGCGCGGCGGTGGCCGCCGCGCTCTCCTTCCACGGCCTGGTCGGCTTCGGGGTGCAGAACCTCAACCTGTCCGGCGGCTGGGAGTACCTGGTGCCGTTCGGCCTGGACGGCGCGGCGATGTTCTGCTCGGTGCTCGCCGTCCGCGAGGCCAGCCACGGCGACGCGGCGCTCGGCTCCCGGCTGCTGGTCTGGCTGTTCGCCGGGGCCTCGGCCTGGTTCAACTGGGTGCACGCCCCGCGCGGCTTCGGCCACGCCGGCGCGCCGCAGTTCTTCGCCGGGATGTCGCTCTCGGCCGCCGTGCTGTTCGACCGGGCGCTCAAGCAGACCCGCCGGGCCGCGCTGCGCGAGCAGGGGCTGGTCCCCCGCCCGCTGCCGCAGATCAGGATCGTCCGCTGGCTGCGCGCCCCGCGCGAGACCTACGCGGCCTGGTCGCTGATGCTGCTGGAAGGCGTGCGCAGCCTGGACGAGGCGGTCGACGAGGTCCGCGACGACAAGCGCGAACGGGCCCGCGAGAAGGAGCGCCGCAAGCTGGCCGGGCGCCGCGAGCGGGCCGAGATCCGGGCGATCAACCGCACCAACAGCGTCTGGCGCCAACGCGGCGCCGGCGGCGCGCCCCCGCCGGCGGCCCGGCAACTGGAGTCCGGGCCGGACTCCGCCATAGCCGCCGCCACGGCCGTCGACGGCGACGGCGGCCCCGGACCGGATCGCCCCGCTGTCGAGGGCACCGTCACCCAGCCCGGCCTGCCGGCCAGGCCCGAGCGCCGCACCATCGACCTCACGGCGGACGAGGACACCGTGCCGCTGCCCCGGCTGGACGAGCTGGAGCAACGCTTGAAGGACCTTCAGCAGCAGTGGGGCTGACGCCCCGGAGACGGACCCCCCCCGGGTCCTCACTCCGCGGGCGTCACGCTGAGCTCGAACCACATCCGCTTGCCCGTCCCCCGGGGCTCCACGCCCCAGCCGTCGGCCAGCGCCTCGACCAGCATCAGCCCGCGCCCCGAGGAGGCCTGCTCCCCCGGTGTGCGGCGGGTCGGCCAGAGGTCCGACTCGTCCTCCACCTCGACCCGCAGCCGTGCCCGGCCGCCGTCCGCGACCGGTTCCCGGTAGAGGCGGGCGGTGAACATGGCGTCCCGGTCGGTGTGCCGGATGGCGTTGGTGACCAGCTCGGAGGAGAGCAGCTCGGCGGTGTCGATCAGCTCGGCCACGCCCCAGCGGCGCAGCGCGTCGCGCAGCTCGGCGCGGACCTCGGAGATCCGAGCGAGGTCGGCCTGGCCGATCCGGCGGCGCAGCTGCTGGGCCGCCAGACCGCCCTCGGGGCCGTCCCAGCGCAGCAGGAGCAGCGCTATGTCGTCCTCGCGCTCGCTGGAGTCGGCGGCCTGCGAGGCGATCCGGTCGGCGAGTTCGTCCAGCGGGTCGCGGCCGGTCCCGTCCGCCAGCGGTTCGGAGAGCACCGCGGTGAGCCGGGCGACGCCCTCGTCGAGGTCCATGCCGCGCGATTCGACCAGGCCGTCGGTGCAGAGCACCACCGTCTCGCCGGGGTCGAGGCTGAACCGGGTGACCCGGTACTCCTCGTCCGGGGCGATGCCGAGCGGCAGTCCGCCGGCCACCGGGACGGTGGTGGCGGTGCCGTCGCCGCGCCGCACGACCGGGTCGAGGTGGCCGGCCCGGACGGCGTAGACGACGCCGTAGTCGACGTTGACCTCGGCGTAGGTGCAGGTGGCGAAGTGGTCGGTGTCGAGGTCGGCGAGGAAGCGGGAGGCCCGGGCCATCACCGCGGCGGGCGGGTGGCCCTCGGCGGCGTAGGCGCGCAGGGCGATCCGCAGCTGGCCCATGATGCCGGCCGCGTGGACGTCGTGGCCCTGGACGTCGCCGATCACCAGGCCGACGTGGCCGCCGGGCAGCGGCACCACGTCGTACCAGTCGCCGCCGATCTGCAGGCCGGAGCCGGCCGCCAGGTAGCGGACGGCGGTGGTGACGCCCGGTACGGACGGCACGGTGCGCGGCAGCATGACGCGCTGGAGGCCCGCCGCCAGCTCGTGCTCGGCGTCGTGCAGCCGGGCCCGGGCGAGGGACTGGGCGACCAGGCCGCCGAGGGTGGAGAGCAGGGTGCGCTCGTCGGCGTCGAGCTTGCGGTCGTCGTCGAAGCTGACCACGCAGACGCCGATCGCCCGGCCGCTGGCGACCAGCGGCAGGAAGGCCCAGGAGCTGCGGGTGGTGCGGCGGGCCTGCTCCCAGACGTCGGGGTAGCGCTCGCGGTACTCCTCGCGGCTGCCGCAGAACACCGGAGCGCGGCCCCGCAGCGCCTCGGCGGCGGGGTGGCTCGGCGGCAGCATCGAGCGGTCGTAGCCGGACAGCTCGTCGGTGCGGTAGCCGGAGGCGCCGAGGACCTGCACCCGGCCGGCCTCGAAGGAGGCGAGCACCAGGCCGTCCGGCGGCAGGCCGGGCAGCGGCAGCTCGGTGAAGACCCGGGCGACGTCGCGCACGGTGACCGCCTCGGAGAGCGCGCGGGCGGCCTCCTTGATGAAGCGGGAGCGCTCCTCGCGCAGCAGGGCGAGCCGGTCGGCGCGGTCGCGCTTGTGCAGCTCGACGGTGGCGTCCCAGACGAAGCCGACCATCCGGGAGGCGCGGCCGAAGGCGTCGGCGAGGACCCGGCCGCGGAACCGGACGGCCCGCATCGCGCCGGTCGGGCCGACCGTCCGGTAGTAGGCGCCGCACTGGCCGAGTTCGGCGACGGCGCGCTCGACCCGGCGGCGCACCACGGGGGCGTCCTCGGGGTGGAGCAGGGCCAGGAAGGAGGCGGAGGAGCGGTCGAAGCGGCCCTTCTCGACGGCGTCCAGGCCGACGATGGTGCAGGCGCGCTGGTCGCCCTCCAGGATGTCGCGGCGGATGTCCCAGTCGAACGAGCCGATGCCGTTGGCGGCCATCGCCGGTTCCAGCCAGTCCGGCGTGGTGTCGCCCGGGGAGAGCGGCAGGCCGCCGGAGAGCATCGGCGCGAGCCGGCCGGCCGCCAGGCCGGGGGCGGTGCGCAGCGTGTGCCGCCGGGCCGCCTGCGCGGGGGGTCTGGCCCGCCCGGAGCCGGTCGTGGACGGACCGGTAGGAAGGGCCGGCCCCGGTGACTCGGACTCTGTGGGCATGCTGCTCCTGCCGCTGCCGTGACGGACCGCGCCGACCGTCCGGACGGGCCGCGTGGCGTATGTGGGTGGTGCTCGACGGTCGCGCGCCGACGGGCGGTCAGAGGTCGAGGTGGATTTTCCCCGCCGCATCTCGCACGTGGGCACACATTCCCACCATCCTGGCCAATGTTCGGCCGAGCGGCAATGGCAACGGGCCGGAAATCTTGCCTTCCGCCTTCACTTCCGGGCATCGTTCGACAGCGAACAGTACTCATGCGACAAACGCCGTCCGCCCCACCGGCCGAAACGGGCCCTCCCCCGGCCGGAACGGGGCCGTCCGCCGCCCGGAAACGGGGCCGCCCGCCCGCTCGGAGCGGGTCCGCGCGGCCGTCAGGCGACGATGGTGGCCAGCTCGAACCAGGTGACCTTGCCGTCGCCGCGCAGCTGGACGCCCCAGGAGTCGGCGAGCGCCTCGACCAGCAGCAGCCCGCGGCCGGAGGTGGCGCAGGTGTCCGGGTCGCGGCGGCGGCCGGGCAGCCGGGCGGTGCCGTCCTGGACCTCGATCCGCAGCCGCTGGTCGCCGGTGAGCACGGCGTCGAAGACCGCGCCCTGGCCGGTGTGCACCAGCGCGTTGGTGACCAGCTCGGAGGTGAGCAGTTCGGCGGTGTCGGCCAGCTCGGGCACGCCCCACAGGCCGAGCGCGGCGCGCAGCCGGCGGCGGACCGCACCGACGCCGACCAGGTCGGCGGCCTCCAGCGCCAGGTGGAGCCGGCGGTTGAGCGCACACCCCGGCGCCGGTACGCCCGGCCGGGTGACGCCCGCCGCGCCCACCGCGTTCGCGGGGCCGGCCGTGCCCGTCGGGGCTCCCTGACCCCCGGTCACCCGGAAGGCTCCCCCCGAACTTGTCCGCTGCCGCGGGAATCGCGACTGACCGTCCATCACCCCTGCCCCCGCCCTCGTTCCTGGCCGCCGGTCCGCATCCCCCGCCGGCCGGTCGGCCCCCTTGGTACTGACCAACCATCCTCATGCCCAGCTTTCGGCATTTGGAACAGTGCCCAGGCGATCACCTGGGGTGAAAGGGGCACGGGGCGCTTCGCGTGATCCAACCGGCCGCGCCGGACAGGTTTGCGAAGCGTACGGGCGGTTTTCGACCTCCGGCGGCGCCGCGCCGGGGTCCGCCGACGGGCCGATCGCCGCGGGAGCGGCAAGGCTGGACAGGGCGGGCGGCTCCGGGTTCAATGACCGGAGATGTTTGAACGCCGTTCTAACAACCCTCACCCCCTCTCCCGGCGACCGCGAGCGAGGAACCGTGCGACTGACCCCCACCGAGCGGGACCGGCTGCTGATCTTCACAGCAGCCGAACTGGCCCGCGCCCGCCGCGCCCGAGGCGTCCGCCTCAACATCCCCGAGGCGACCGCGCTGATCGCCGACACCGTCTGCGAGGCCGCCCGGGACGGCCGGCGCCTCGCCGAGGCCATCGAGGCCGGCCGCTCGGTGCTCACCGCCGACGACGTGCTGCCCGGCGTGCCCGACGTGGTCACCGTGGTCCAGGTCGAGGCGGTCTTCGACGACGGCACCCGCCTCGCCGTGGTCAACGACCCGTTCCGGGGCGCCGGCTCGCTCGGCGACGAGGCCCCCGGCGGCGCGCTGCTCGGCGACGGCGCCGGCTACGACCCGGTCGAGGAGACCGTCGTGGTGCCCGTCCACAACACCTCCGGGGTGCCGATCTCGGTCACCTCGCACTTCCACTTCTTCGAGGCCAACCCGCGCCTGGCCTTCGACCGCGCCGCCGCCTACGGCACCCACCTGGCGATCCCGGCCGGCTCCTCGGTGCGCTTCGACCCGGGGGCCACGGTCGAGGTCGGCCTGGTCCCGATCGGCGGCGCGCGGGTCGCGATCGGCTTCGCCGGCCTGGTCGACGGCCCGCTGGACGCCCCCGGCGCCAAGGAGGCCGCGCTGGCCAAGGCCCGCGCCACCGGCTACCTCACCCACTTCGACGACGCGGAGGTCGAGTCGTGACGTCCATCACCCCCCTCGACTACATCTCCGTGCACGGCCCGCGGGCGGGCGACCGGATCCGGCTCGGCGACTCCGGGCTGATCGTCCGCGTCGAGTCCGACTCGCAGACGCCGGGGGACGAGTTCCTGGCCGGCTTCGGCAAGACCGCCCGTGACGGCCTGCACCTCAAGCCCGCCGCCGTCCGCGACACCTGCGACGTGGTGATCAGCAACGTCCTGGTGATCGACGCCGTCCAGGGCATCCGCAAGACCTCGATCGGCCTGATCGCCGGGCGGATCGCCTCGATCGGCCGGGCCGGCAACCCCGACACCATGGACGGCGTCGACGTGGTCGTCGGCACCGGGACGACGATCGTCTCCGGCGAGGGCATGATCGCCACCGCCGGCGCCATCGACACCCACGTCCACCTGCTGTCGCCGCGGATCATGGAGGCCTCGCTCGCCTCCGGCGTCACCACGATCATCGGCCAGGAGTTCGGCCCGGTCTGGGGCGTCGGCGTCAACTCGCCGTGGGCACTGCGGCACGCCTTCAACGCCTTCGACGCCTGGCCGGTCAACATCGGCTTCCTCGGCCGCGGCTCCTCCTCCGACGAGGCCCCGCTGATCGAGGCCCTGGCGGAGGGCGGCGCCTCCGGCTTCAAGGTGCACGAGGACATGGGCGCCCACACCCGCGCCCTGGACACCGCACTGCGGGTCGCCGAGGAGTACGACGTCCAGGTCGCCCTGCACACGGACGGCCTCAACGAGTGCCTGTCCGTCGAGGACACCCTCAAGGTGCTGGAGGGCCGGACCATCCACGCCTTCCACATCGAGGGCTGCGGCGGCGGCCACGTGCCCAACGTGCTCAAGATGGCGGGCGTGCCGAACGTCATCGGCTCCTCCACCAACCCCACCCTGCCGTTCGGCCGGGACGCGCTGGGCGAGCACTTCGACATGATCGTCTCCGCCCACGACCTCAAGACCGACCTGCCCGGCGACGCCGCGATGGCCCGCGACCGCATCCGGGCCGGCACGATGGGCGCCGAGGACGTGCTGCACGACCTGGGCGTCATCGGCATCACCTCCTCCGACGCCCAGGGCATGGGCCGGGCCGGCGAGACCGTGCGCCGCACCTTCGCCATGGCCGGCAAGATGAAGGCCGAGCTCGGCCCGCTGGACGGCGGCTTCGGCACCGTCGAGAGCGGCGACGACAACGAGCGCGTGCTGCGCTACATCGCCAAGCTCACCATCAACCCCGCCATCGCCCACGGCCTGGCCCACGAGGTCGGCTCGATCGAGATCGGCAAGCTCGCCGACATCGTGCTGTGGCGCCCGGACCACTTCGGCGCCAAGCCGCAGCTGGTCCTCAAGGCGGGCTTCCCCGCCTACGGCGTGGTCGGCGACCCCAACGCCTCCACCGACCGCTGCGAGCCCCTGGTGCTCGGCCCGCAGTTCGGCGCGCACGGCGCCACCGCCGCCGACATCTCGGTCGCCTTCGTCGCCCGGGCCGCCGCCGACTCCGCCTACCTCGACCGGCCCGCCGACGGCCTGCCGACCCGGCGCCGGCGCGTCGGCGTGCGGAACACCCGCGGCATCGGTCCGCGCGACATGGTGCGCAACGCCCGGACCGGTCGCGTCGAGGTCACCGAGACCGGCCTGGTCTCGCTCGACGGCGCCCCGCTGCGCTCCGAGCCCGCCGACAGCGTCTCGCTCAGCCGCCTCTACTTCCTCTGACCCTCCCCGCCCCACCGAAGGACGCCGCGATGACCACCCCCACCCCCGCCTCGCTCGGCTACCGGATGCCCGCCGAGTGGCACCCGCACGAGCGCACCTGGATGGCCTTCCCGACCGACAACCCGACCTTCGACACCCCCGAGCACCTGCACGCGGCGCGCGAGGCCTGGGCGAACGTCGCCAACACCGTCGTCCGGTACGAGCCGGTCACCCTGGTCGTGAACACCGGCGAGACGGCGGAGGCCCGCAAGTACGTCGCCGACGCGGTCGAGATCGTCGAGCGCCCGCTGAACGACGCCTGGATGCGCGACATCGGCCCGACCTTCCTGGTCGACGGCAAGGGCGGGCTGGCCGCCGCCGACTGGATCTTCAACGGCTGGGGCGCGCAGTCCTGGGCCCGCTGGGACAAGGACCAGCACATCGCCGAGCACATCGGCGAGCTGACCGGGGTCCGGCGGTTCGCCTCCCGGCTGATCAACGAGGGCGGCGGCATCCACGTCGACGGCGAGGGCACCGTACTCGTCACCGAGACCGTCCAGCTCGGCGAGGGCCGCAACGCCGACTGGACCAAGGAGGAGGTCGAGGCCGAGCTGCACGCCTTCCTCGGCACCACCAAGGCGATCTGGCTGCCGCGCGGGCTCACCCGCGACTACGACGAGTTCGGCACCCGCGGGCACATCGACATCGTCGCCTCTTTCGTCCGCCCCGGCGTCGTCGTCGCCCACGTCCAGCCGGACCCGGCGCACCCCGACCACGAGGTGTGCCGGGAGCTGGTGGCGATCCTGCGCGCCTCCACCGACGCCCAGGGCCGCCCGCTGGAGGTCCTGGAGCTGCCCGCCCCCACCGTCCTGCTGGACGAGGAGGGCGAGCCGGTCGACTACTCGTACATCAACCACTACGTCGCCAACGGCGCCGTGGTGCTGTGCGCCTTCGACGACCCGCGCGACCAGGAGGCCGCCGCCGTCCTGGCCCAGGCCTACCCCGGCCGCACGGTCGAACTGGTCGACGCGCGCGAGATCTTCGCCAACGGCGGCGGCATCCACTGTATTACTCAGCAGCAGCCGAAGGCCTGATTCCTATCGGTGGTGCCTCCCGAGGTCGTCGATGGTGAGTCCGTGGGAGCTGTGCACCGCGATCGAGCTGTAGGAGGAGCGGAGGGCCCTGAGCCGGGCCGTCCGCTCCTGCTCGGCCAGCACCCCGTCGAGGTTCTCGGTCGGGCCGCTGCGGCGCCGGTGGAGGTACACCGCCAGGCCGGCCACCAGAACGGCGAGGCCGGCGAACAGGGCGATCATCGTGGCCATGGCCACCCCCTCGGGTCGGGGAAGTCCTGGTCGGTTCGTACCCGCAGGAGCAGGGGTTCGAACCGGCGCCCGTCCCGCTCCGTGGTCCACCGGCCACGATCGGTATCGTGAAGGCCCCCTTGAGCCCGGAGGAGCAGCACCGATGGCCGACGCCCGCCCGCGCCGACCTGCCCGCCCCCGCGAGGAGGTCTTCGCCGCCGCGCGCACCGCGATCGCCGAGCACGGGCTCGCCAAACTCACCATGGCCGGCCTCGGCAAGCAGCTCCAGATGAGCGCCGGGCACCTGCTCTACTACTTCGGCAGCAAGGACCAACTGCTGCTGGAGACCCTCCGGTGGAGCGAGGAGCAGCTCGGCACCCGCCGCCGCGCGATGCTCGCCGCCCGCGGCCACGACGTCCACCGGCGGCTGGCGGAGTACACCACGCTCTACCTCCCGGAGGGCCCCGGCGACCCGCGCTGGATCCTCTGGGTCGAGGTGTGGGGGCGCTCCCCCGCCAGCGAGGAGCTGCGGCGGGGGCAGCTGGAGATCGAGGCACCCTGGCAGGCCGACCTGGTCGCCCTGATCGAGGAGGGCACCGCCACCGCCCGCTTCGCCCCCTGTGACGCCACCGAACGCGCCGTCCAGATCCGCGCCCTCCTCGACGGCCTGGCCGTCCCCCTCGCCCTCGGCCTCCCGGGCACCACCCACCCCCGTACCCACCACCTCGCCACCACCGCCTGCACCACCCTCCTGGGGCCCACCCCGCCCTGACCGCCCGGGCCCGCACGAACACCGCCAAGAGGCCGCAACAGCCCCAGCCCCAGGCCGACCACAGGCCCACCCCGCATCGGCCCGCGGCTGGCAGTGCCCACCCACGCCACCAAAGGGCCGACAACAACACCGCCACCGCACCGCCGACCCACCCCACGCCAACCCCGCCCATCACCCCCTGCCCAGACGCCGCCAAAGGCCGACGACAACACCGCCAACCCACCCCACCCTGACCCACAGCCAGCCCCCCACCCCACCAGAGGGCCGACGACAACCCCACCGCCACACCGCCAACCCCGACTGTCACCACCCCACAACCAGCAGCCCGCCAACTCCTGCCGCTGGTGGCGGCGGCCGGCCCAGCCGCCCACCGACCGGTTGAGGGCGGTGTGAGTTGGTGGCGGTTGACATGACGAAGCCGCATGCGTGGCCATGCCGCCACCGAAGGCCGGCGGCATGGCTGACGAAGGCCTCAGCTGCCCATGCTTGCCCAGCCCAGGCACGCGTGGGTCAGTAGCGGGCGAGCGCAGGAACCAGCCGGACTCACATGCGCGGCCTGGGCGTCGCCGGAAGCCGGGGTGGCGACCGCACGGGAACCTGCCGCGCTCACACACGCGGCCCGGCTGCCGCCGAAGGCCGAGGGTGGCCAGACGCCAGGGACGGCCGAACGCCAGGGTGGCGACCGCACGGGAACCAGCCGCGCTCACACACACGGCCCGGCTGCCGCCGAAAGCCGGCGGCCGAGGGGGGTGGCGGGTTGGGGTGTGTTACTCGGTCCAGACGGCGGCGGCGGTGCGGTCGTCGGTGTAGCCCTTGGCGCGGACCTGGACCTGGCGGAGGAAGTCGACGGTGCCCGGGGGGTGGGGGTGGGCCCAGTGGGAGGCCAGGAAGTGGGCGACGGCCGGTTCGTCTGTGATCGGGCGGGCCAGGCCCGCTGTGCAGAGCAGCAGGATGTCGCCCGGGGTCGCCGGGACCATCCGGAAGCGGAACGGGCGCGGGTCCTGCGCCGGGGTCTCCGGGACCGGCGGCTGGCCGTCGGGCTGGTGCAGCAGGCGGGCCGCGTAGGCGTCGATCCAGTGGCCGGACCGCAGGAGGTACAGCCCGCCCGGGCCGACCCCGAACGCCGCCCGGTACCCGGCCTCCGGATCGAGCGAGACCAGCAGGCAGTGCAGCGAGGCCGCGGACGGCTCGGCGTCCGCGCCGTCCGCCGCGTTCTCCGGCTCCAGGGCGCGGAGCGGGGCGACGGCGCTCAGCGCGAGTCGCTGGAGGCCGTAGCGCAGCCGGTCGCGGGCGCCGTCGCGCAGGTCGGCGGCCAGGCCCTCGCGGCTGCGGCCGACCGCGCCGGCGAGCTGGCGGCAGGCCTCGGCGGCGGAGGTGGCGACCTGCTCGGCGGCGGGCCCCGCGTGGTCGAAGCCGCCGAGCACCGCGAGCAGCAGACCGTCCGTTCCCTCCCCGAACCGCGTCACCAGCAGCGAGTCCCGCCGGGGTTCACCCCGGTAGCGCGCGGAGTCGCCCCGGACGGAGACCGCCCGCAGCGTGGTGGCGGCGTACTGGGCGCCCTCCAGCACGGTGTCGGCGACGACGCCGCCCAGCGAACCGGGGTCGGCCTCGGGTAGGGCGGTCGGCTCGGGACCGTAGGTGGGCGGACGCTCGCCGACGTGCGGCACGGCGGGCGCGGTCTCGTCCCGCCCCGGTCGCGAAGGCGGTCGCGGCGCGGGCGCCTCGACGACGACGGGCTCGGGGTCCGGCTCCACTTCCACCTCGGGCTCCGGCTCCGGCTCGGGCCCGGGCCCGGGCCCGGGCTCCGGGACCGGAGCCTCGGCCGCGGGCTTGGCCCGCGGTTCGGGCACCCGGGCGTCCGCCGCCCAGGAGGGGGCGGGGAAGCGGTGCGTCTCGTCGGCCGCCGGGGGCTGCGGGGCGATCACTCCGGCGGCGGTGTCGAACCAGTCGTCGATGCTGTCCCGCCCCAGCACCTCCTCCGCCGCCGCCTCGTCGACGGCGGCGGCGACCTCGTCGACGGCGACCTCGTCGACGGGGACCGCCTCCTCCTCGGGCGCGGTCCGCTGCTGCCCGATGAGGCCGGCCGCCGTCTCGAACCAGTCGTCGACGCTGCCCTCCCCCGGACCGGCGTCCGGGGTGTCGGGCAGGGTGCCGGCGGGGCCCGCGTAGACCGTGTCCCACCAGCCGTCGTCCGGCCGGTGCTGCTCCTGCTGCGCGGGTGCACCCTGCTTGGTCATCTGGCGGCTCCTGGTCGCTGGCTCGACGTCATTGTCCCCAAGCACAAGGGCGCTGTCCGGGTTTCGACGACAACCGCGCGCACATCGGCCGATATCGATCACGGGGTTCGCCGCCCGTTTCGTTTCCGTTCCTCCCACAGTCGACCGAACCGCCCCGACCAGGGTGTTTCCGGGGTATTCCGGTGGCTCCGGCCCTGAAAATGAGGACCGAGGAGAGGGATCGCTTCACTCGTTCGGCTGATTAAATGTGCGCATGACCGCGTCGGCCCCCAGCAACCCCCGACCGGGGAGGGCCGCACTGGCGGTCCGCCCGGTGGGCGCGCTGTGGATCCTTCTTCTGGTCGGACTGCTGACGGCGCTGCCCTGCGCGGCGCACGCCAAGGCGGTCACGGCCGAGCGGGCAGGCTCCCCGGTGACCGTCCCGACCGGCCCCCTGGTGGGTCCCCCGACGGCTCCGGCAGCCGGCGACGCCACCGCGGCCGCCCCGGTCCACCCGTACGGCAGCGCCGCCACCGGTCCGGACACCGTGCCGCAGACCCTCGGCGACCGGATCCGCGCGGAGAGCCACCGGCACTGGACCTGGTGCTCGGTCGACGGCGACCCGCCGCACCGCAACAACGGCTGCTCCAGCCACCCGTACTGCGCCCAGGACGCCCAGCTCCCCAATCCGCCGCCGCACCCGCAACCCGCGGCGGCGCCCCTGGCGGAGGCCCCCGAGGCACTGCCCCGGGTGGTGCCCGCAGGGCTGCTGGTCGGCCCGCACCCCGCGCCCGACCTGCACGAACTCCAAGTACACCGGTCCTGAGCGGAACCCGCCGCCGGCCCCGGCCCCTCCCCCGTCGACCTACGCGTCGCCGGACGGGCGGGCGGGACCGACGGATCCGCCCCTTCCCGCCACTTCTTTCAGACCGCCGCGCCCGATGCGCGGTGGGGACAAGGACACCACATGGGTTCCGCCTCCAAGCAGTCGAAGGCACAGAGCAACAAGCCCAGCGCCAAGCAGGCGAGCAACGACCGCCGCGCGCGGATCGCCGAGCTGCGCGCCGCCGAGCAGCGCCGTGACCGCCGCAACAAGATCGTCGCCGGGACGGTCGCCGGTGCGCTGGTGATCGCGGCGATAGCCACCGGCACCTGGATCGTGGTCGACGCCAACAAGGACAAGAAGGCCAAGGAGGCCGCCGCCGCGGCCCCGATCGACGGCGTGCAGACCTTCGGCGAGCTGAGCCGCAACCACGTCAAGGACAAGGTCACCTACCCGCAGACCCCGCCGGTCGGCGGCGACCACAACGCGATCTGGCTGGACTGCATGGGCACCGTCTACGACCAGCCGGTCGAGAACGAGCGCGCCGTCCACTCGCTGGAGCACGGCGCGGTCTGGGTGACCTACAACGGCAAGGCCACCCCGGACGACATCAAGACCCTGTCGGAGAAGGTCAAGGCCACCCCGTACTCGCTGATGAGCCCGTACCCGGACGAGCAGGGCACCATCACCCTGAGCGCCTGGTCGACCCAGCTCACCGTGGAGAGCGCCGGCGACCCCCGGGTGGAGCAGTTCTTCACCAAGTACGTGCAGGGCAAGCAGACCCAGGAGCCCGGCGCCTCCTGCACGATGGGGGCGATGTGACCGCCGCCGGGGCGAACGCGGGGAACACCGGGCACGAGGAGGGCTCCGCCGAGGACTCCGCGGCGGCGACGGACCGCGCGGCCTCGCGGCGGCGGATCTGGTGGCCGGCCGCGCTGGCCGCCGCGCTCGCCCTCGCGCTCGGCGTGCCGGCCCTGGTGGCGGGCGGGACGTCCGCCTCCGGGTCCTCCTCGGTCAGCGCCCCGGCGGACGACTCCCCCGAGGCCGGGTTCGCCCGCGACATGTCGACCCACCACCAGCAGGCGGTGGACCTGTCCTTCATCATCCGCGACCGGACGTCGGACGAGTCGACCCGCACCCTGGCCTTCGACATCATCAACACCCAGGCCAACCAGCGCGGCATGATGATGGGCTGGCTCGACCAGTGGGGGCTGACCCAGCACTCCGCGGCCAAGCCGATGGCCTGGATGGCGACGGGCGGCCACGGCCACGGCGCCGACTACCAGGCGCACGACGGCTCGCTGATGCCCGGCATGGCCACCACCACGCAGCTCACCGAACTCCGTTCGCTCAGCGGGCGGGACGCCGAGGTGTTCTACCTCCAGCTGATGCTGGAGCACCACAAGGGCGGTGTGGAGATGGCCCAGGGCTATGTCGACATGGCGGGCAACGAGACCGAGAAGCGGCTCGCGCAGTCGATGGTGAACGGGCAGACCTCGGAGATCGACCTGATCACCGACATGCTGAAGGAGCGCGGCGCCGCCCCCGGCGTGCCCGCCTCCTGATCCGGCACCTCCGGCACATCCTGCGCACCCGACGGCCGGGGCGGCGAACGGTTCACCCCGTCCGCCGCCCCGGCCGTTTCGGCGTCCTCAGCGCCGCCGCACCGGTCGGCTGAGCGCCACCGCCAGACCCGCCACGGCGGCCAGCGCCAGCAGCACCGCCCGGCCGCCCGGCACCGGTCCGGCGAGGTGGACGCCGAGCACAGGCAGCGCGGTGCCGAGCGCCGTCCCGAGGCTGCGGGCCATGTTGACCATGCCGCCGCCGACGGCCGAGCACTCGGCCGGGATCGCCCGCATCACCAGCGCGTTGTTGGCGGGCAGCAGCAGGCCGAGTCCGCCGCCGGCCACCAGCAGCGGGAACGCCAGTGCCGGGGCGGGTGCGCCCGCGACCGGCAGCAGCACGCAGCCCAGCAGCCCGGCCCCGGCGAGCGAGGCGCCGAAGCGGCAGCGGGTGACGTCCGACCAGCCGCGCGGCAGCAGCGCACCGCCCACCGTCGCGGCCACCGCGAAGGCGGCCGGGAGCACGGTGACCACCAGGCCGGCCTGCCCGGTCGACAGGCCCGCCTCGGCGAGCAGCACCGGACCGAGCACCAGCGGGCAGAACAGCAGCAGGTAGCCGATCAGCGAGACGGCGAGGCCCGGGCGCACCCCGGGGGTGTTGACCAGGCCGGGGGCGAGGATCGGCCGGGTGGCGCGGCGCTCCTGGCGGACCAGGCCGAGTCCGAGCAGCACGGTGGCGAGCAGCAGGGCGGCGACCGCCCAGCCGGGCAGCGGCAGGCCGGAGGCGGCGGAGAGGGCGAGCAGCAGCGCGGTGGTGGAGCCGGCGAGCAGCAGCAGGCCGGCCAGGTCGAAGCGCCCGCCGTCGGGGTCGGGCCCGGCGTCCCGGCGGGCCGGCGGCACCGGGCCGGCGTCGGGGCGGCGGGTGCGGGGCAGCAGGAACCACCCGGCCAGGATGCCCACCAGCGCGACCGGCGCGTTGATCCAGAACACCCAGCGCCAGGAGGCGTGCTCCACCAGCAGGCCGCCGAGGCTGGGCCCGAGCGCCAGGCCGAGCCCCTGGGCGGCGGCCTGGATGCCGAGCGCCCGGCGCATCGCGTGCTCGGGCACGCCGCGGGCGACCAGCGCGACGCTGTTGGCCTGCATCATCGCGCCGCCGACGGCCTGCACGGCCCGGCAGGCGACCAGGGCTCCGAGGCTGCCGGCGAACCCGGCGGCGAGCGAGGCGAGGCCGAAGACGGCGAATCCGCCGATGTACACGGTCTTGCGGCCGACCAGGTCGGAGAGCCGGCCGACCGGTGCGAGCAGCGCCACCAGGACCAGCAGGTAGGCGAGGGCGACCCATTCGACGGCGGCGAACCCGGTGCCGAAGTGCCGCTGGAGCGCCGGGTAGACGAGGGCGGTGATGCCGGCGGTCAGCTGGCCGAGGAAGGCGCCCAGGCAGACGGTGCCGACGGCGAGCCAGTGGGCGTGCCGCCAGCCGGATATGCCGTGCGGCCGGGCGCGCTCGGTGAGCAGCCGGGCGGTGAGGGTCGACGCCGCGTTCATACGGCGAAATATATCGGATACAGATATGTTCTATCTACGATCTGATCTGCGTGCGACCGGTCTGTCACGGAGCGGGGCCGGTCGTCCCCGACCCGTCCGAGGCGGTCGGGCGGCGCGGGAACCAGGCGCTACGCTGTCGGCCATGCCGTCGTCACCGTCTGTTCCCGAACCCGCCGCCGACCCACAGGACGTGGAGCCGGCGGCGATCGAGCGTGCCCGGCGGCTCACGGACGCGGTGACCCGGCTGCGGCGGGCGTTGCGCAGCAGCATCCGCACCGACTACCCGTGGGAGTCCCTGCCGATGGCGCAGGTCGAACTCCTCCAGACGCTCGCTGCCGCCCCGCTGCGGGTCGGTGAGCTGGCCGCCCGGCAGCGGCTCGCCCCCAACACCGTCAGCGGCCTGGTCGGCAAGCTGCTGGACGCCGGGTTCGTCGACCGCCAGACCGATCCGGGGGACCGCCGCACGGCGCGGATCGCGCTCACCCCGGCCGGGCGGCGCCAGCTCGACGACTGGCAGCGGGCCCATGAACGGCGGATCGCCTCCGCGCTGGACACCCTCTCCCCCGGCGACCGGGACGCCGTGATGCACGCGCTGCCGGCCCTGGAGAACCTGGCCCGCGCGCTCGCCGGACCCGCCAACGGCTGAGGGCCCGCCAACGGCCGAGGGAGCACCAACGGCCGAGGGCGAGCCAACGGCCGAGGGCGCGTCCGGGCCGACCCGGCCGGGAAATCCGGTACCGCGCCGGCCGTCCGCCCGGCTAGCGTCCCGCCATGGACCCCGCGCTGCTCCGCCTCGTCCCCTGGACCGACGCCGACCTCGCCCTGCTGCGGCTGGTCAACACCCCGGAGATGCGCGAGCACGTCGGCGGCCCGGAGGACGAGGAGCGGATGCTGCTGCGGCACCGGCGCTACCTGGACTTCGTCCCCTCCGGCACCGGCTGCATGTACCGCGTCGTGCTGGAGCCGGAGGGGGTGGCGGTCGGCACGGTCGGCTACGCCGAGCGGACCTGGCAGGGCGGGACCGTCTACGAGATGGGCTGGAACGTCCTGCCGCCGTACCAGGGCCGCGGCATCGCCGCGGTGGCCGCGCGGACCGCCCTCGGGGCCGCCGCCCGCACCGCGCGCCACCGGTACCTGCACGCCTTCCCCTCGGTCGGCAACCCGGCCTCCAACGCGGTCTGCCGCCGGGCCGGCTTCACCCTGCGCGGCGAGACGGACTTCGAGTTCCCGCCCGGGCGCCGGATGCGCAGCAACGACTGGCGGGTGGACCTGCGGGCGCGCCCGACCGCCTGACCGGGAGCGCCGCACGGCCGCGACGGCGGCTCAGAACAGCGAGGTGCCGCCCTCCAGGTCGAGCAGCCAGCGCTTGCGGTCGACGCCGGCGGCGAAGCCGGTGAGTGCGCCGTTGGCGCCGACCACGCGGTGGCAGGGGCGGATGATCAGCAGCGGGTTGGCGCCGACCGCGCCGCCCACCGCACGCACCGCGCGCGGGGACTCGCCGGCCAGGTCGGCGAGCTGCCCGTAGGTGACGGTCCCGCCGTAGGGGATCTTG
This sequence comes from Kitasatospora sp. NPDC057500, assembly GCF_042802195.1. Taxonomy (NCBI): domain Bacteria; kingdom Bacillati; phylum Actinomycetota; class Actinomycetes; order Kitasatosporales; family Streptomycetaceae; genus Kitasatospora; species Kitasatospora sp. NPDC057500. The sequence goes on from NZ_JBHVER010000046.1 coordinate 25,903, forward strand.
TCCAGGGCCGCCCAGACCCGGCGGCGGAACTCGGTGCCGACCGGGGCGAGCGCCAGGTCGAAGGCGGTGCGCTCGCCCGCGAAGTACTCGGTGAGCTGGGTGACCGGCTCCGCGAGCGCCTCCGGGTCGTGCACCCAGTCGTCGGCGGGCTCGGCGAGCGCGTACCGCTGGCCGGGGGCGGTGACGGTGGCCAGCCCCGCCGGGCCGCCGCCGTCCGGGACGATGCCGCTGAGCATCAGCCGGCCGAACGGGCTCTCCATGTGGGTGAAGACGGTGGTGCTCATGCTGCGGTGTTCTCCGTTCCGGTGCTGGGGTCTGCGGCCGGGCCCGCCCAGAGGCGGTGCACGGCGTACGAGCGCCAGGGGGCCCAGGCCTCGGCCGCGAGGGCGGCGGACTTCGGGTCCCCCGGGGCGCCGAGCCGGAGCAGTCCGTGCTTGACGCCGATATCGCTCGGGAGGAAGACGTCGGGGTCGGCGAGGGCGCGCATCCGCAGGTAGCCGACGGTCCACGGGCCGATGCCGGGCAGGGCGAGCAGTTGTGCGGCCGCCTCCGCCCGGTCGACGCCGCCGTCGAGCCGGACGACGCCCTCGGCGAGCGCGGCGCACAGGCCGGTGAGGGCGCGGCGCCGGGCGACCGGCATCGCGAAGTCCTCCGGGTCGGCGGTCGCCAGGGCGGCGGCGGTCGGGAAGAGCAGCCGCAGGCCGCCGTTGGGCTCGGGCAGCGCGGTGCCGTACTTCTCGGCGAGCCGGCCGGCCAGGGTGCGGGCGGCGCCGACGGTGATCTGCTGGCCGAGGACGGCGCGCACGGCCAGTTCGTGCGGGTCGACGTGGCCCGGCGAGCGCAGTCCGGGGCGGGCCCGCACCAGCGGGCCGAGCAGCGGGTCGGCGCCGAGCTGCTCGTCGACCGCGACCGGGTCGGCGTCCAGGTCGAACAGGACGCGCAGGCGCTGGACCGAGGTCGGCAGGTCGCGCAGGTCGGTGAGCAGCAGCCGGCAGTCGAGCCAGCCGCGGGTGGCCGCATCGCCGGGGGCGAGGCCGTCCACCTCGGCGATGCCGTGGCCGTACGGGAGCGCGAGGGTGCGGCGGTAGGTGCGCACTCCGGGGCGGGCTCCCGGGACGACCTCCTCCACGCCGGGGACGGCGCGCAGGGCGAGGAAGTCGATCAGGTGATCGCTGTCCAGGGCTCCCCGGTAGGCGAGCCGCAGCGCGAGGCCGCCGGCCGGGGTGGCGGTGCGGCGGCCGGCCGCGACCTCGGCGCGCAGGCCGCTGGGCGTGCGGTCGTAGACCTCGCGGACGGTGTCGTTGAACTGCCGCACGGAGGCGAAGCCGGCGGCGAAGGCGATGTCGGTGACCGGCAGCTCGGTGGTCTGGAGCAGCAGCCGGGCGGTCTGGGCGCGGCGGGCGCGGGCGAGCGCGATCGGGCCGGCGCCGAGTTCGGCGGTGAGCTGGCGCTGGAGCTGGCGGGAGCTGTAGCCGAGGCGGTGGGCCAGACCGGCCACGCCCTCGCGGTCCACGACGCCGTCGCCGATCAGCCGCATCGCCCGGCCGACCAGGTCGGCCCGGTGGTTCCACTCGGGCGAGCCGGGGACGGAGTCTGGGCGGCAGCGGCGGCAGGCCCGGAAGCCGGCGCTCTGCGCGGCGGCGGCGCTGGGGTAGAAGGTGCAGTTGACGCGCTTCGGGGTCACGGCCGGGCAGCTCGGGCGGCAGTAGATGCCGGTCGAGGTGACGGCCGTGAAGAAGACGCCGTCGAAACGGGCGTCCCGGCTGTCCACGGCGCGGTACCGGATGTCGTCGTCGATCACGTTGTCCAGTCTGCGGCACCCGGCGGGCTCCGACTGGCGGGAATCGGACATGGGCGTCAGGGGCCGGCCGGGCGGAAAACCGCGCGCCCTGCCGCCGGTCGGCCGGATAGCCTGCGCACGTCCACTCCCAGTACCTCCGGCGCCGACCCCCAGGAGCCCCCGTGTCCGAACAGCCCTACACCGGTGCGGACGACCCCCGGGTCACTGCGTTGCGGGTCGACGAGTTCGCCTTTCCCGGACCGCTGCGGGACCGGCTGGTCGGCGCCGTGCTCTCCGGTGCCAAGACCAGCACCACCGGCCTGCTCGCCGAGTACGAGCGGGAGGGCGAGCCGCTGCCCGTCGTCGGCACCCGCGGGGCGGTGGTCGATTCGGACGGGCGGATCGTCGCGGTGACCGAGACCACCGAGGTCCGGGTCGTCCCGCTCGTCGAGGTCGACCTTCGGCACGCCCTCGACGAGGGCGAGGGGTACGCGTCGGTCGCCGAGTGGCGGGCCGGGCACGAGGGGTTCTGGCACGGCGCGGAGCTGCGCGCGGCGCTCGGCGACCCGGCGTTCACGGTCGACGACGGCACGGCCGTCGTCCTGGAGCGCTTCCGGCTGGTCGCCGGCTTCCGCTGACTCATGGGCCCGTCGGCGGCGGCGGGGTGCCGTCCCCCGCCGCCGCCGAACGGCCGGGCGTCATCGCTTCACTGGACCACCCGCCGCACGCATCGTCTTGGTGATGGTCTTCCACTTCTTCAGCCGGGCCGAGGCCAGCCGGGCGTCGGAGCGGGAGGCGATCCAGTCGTTCTCCCGCTGGAGCTTGCGGTAGCTCTCCATCCGGCGCTCCGGCAGCGAGCCGTCGGCGAGCGCGGCCCGCACCGCACAGCCGGGCTCGCTGTCGTGGTTGCAGTCGTGGAAGCGGCACTGCTCGGCCAGCTCCTCGATGTCGGCGAAGGCGAGCGCCACGCCCTCGCCACCGTAGAGGCCGACCTCGCGCAGGCCGGGCGTGTCGATCAGCACCCCGCCGCCGGGCAGCGGGACCAGTTCGCGGGTGGTCGTGGTGTGGCGGCCCTTCTGGTCGCCGGCCCGGGCCTCCTGGACGGCCATCACAGCGGTCCCGGCGAGCGCGTTGGTCAGGGTGGACTTGCCGACGCCGGACTGCCCGACCACGGCGGTGGTGCCGGGCGTGCAGGCGCGCAGCACGTCCATCCCCTCGCCGGTCTCGGCGCTGACCACCAGCACGGTGACGCCGGGCGCGGCGGCCTCGACGTCGGCGCGGATGAAGTCGGCGTCGTCGACCAGGTCGGCCTTGGTGAGCACGACCAGCGGCTCGGCGCCGGACTCCCAGGCGAGGGCGAGGAAGCGCTCGATCCGCCCGAGGTCGGGCTCGGCGGCGAGCGAGGCGGCGACCACCACGGTGTCGACGTTGGCGGCGAGGACCTGGCCGTCGGAGCGCTTGCCGGCGACCTTGCGGATGATCGCGGTGGAGCGCGGCAGCAGCGCGGCGACCGTGGGCATGGGCAGCCCCGCCGAGAGGTCGACGGCGGCCCAGTCCCCGGTGCACGGGCAGTTGACCATGTCGGCGTCGCCGACCTGCCGGGTGTCGGCCCGGACGGTGCGCAGTGCGCCGGTCTCGGGATCGGCGAGCACGGCGTCGCACTGGCCGCGGTCGACCCGGACGATCCGGGCCGCGACCAGGCCGGCCCCGGCGAGCGGCGCGAACAGCTCGTCGAGCTCGGCCGTCCACCCGTAGCCGGCCAGCGGCGGGGCGCCGTCGAGGTTGCCGAGGTCGCCGAGGTTGTCGAAGTTGTCAGAGGAAACGGAGGCAGCGTTGAACAACGCAGTGGGCCCTTCGGGAGGAAAGTGATCCCGCCGGGCTGCTGCGGCTGCGTGCGCGAGGGGCTACGTCAGCCGGCGGCCGGCAGGGAGAGGTGGATGCGGGCGCTGCCCAGGGCAGCCGTCATGACAGTCGTGGTCACGGGGCTCACCTCCTGCTTTCTCTCCTCGAACGGCGCCGACGCCGCCCGAACCGGACGCCCACACGCTAGCGGCCCGGCCCCACCCTGCCAACAGGTTTTCCACCTGCGGCTCCCCTCCCCGCAAGCCCTCAGGGCTCAGCGCTCAGCGCTCGTCCCACGGCGGGCGGGGCGGGCGGGTCGGCAACGGGTACTCGGGCGGCGGGGCGGTCGGGCGGTCGCTGTCCGGCGGGGGCGGGGAGGGGCGGTGGTGCGGGCCGGCTCCGCGCGCGGTGAGGCGGCCGCGGACGTTCTCGGCGGCGAGCACGTCGGCCCACCGCTCGGGGTACTCCGAGGGCACCTCGACGTCCTCGCCCTCGTCCTCCCAGTACTCCTCCTCGCCGCCCTCGGCGAGGCCCAGTTCGCGCGCCCGGCGGGCCCGTTCGACGGCGCGCCGGGCGGCCACCTCGCGGACCACCGCGGCGGCGGCCTCCTCCTGGGCGCGCTCGACCTCGGCGCGGGCGTCGGCGGTCTCCAGGGTGGGCCAGCGGCGGTCTATGGCCGCGTTCATGGCGGCGCCGATGAGCACCGCGAGCGCCACCACGAAGATCCACAGCAGCACGGCCACCGGCGCGGCCAGCGAGCCGTACACCGAGTGGCCCTCGATGGAGCTGACCAGGTAGAGGCGGAGCGCCACGCTGCAGAAGACCAGCACCACCAGGGCGACCAGGGCGCCGGGGATGTCCTCGCGCCAGGGCGTGGAGACCGGCACCGCCAGGTGGTAGAGGGTGGTCAGCGAGACGATCAGCAGCAGGATCGCGAACGGCCAGTAGACGGCGTTGAGCAGCCCGGCGCTCGCCGGCACGGCGTTGCTCACCAGCTCGGGACCGGTGATCAGCACCGGCAGCACCAGCGAGCCGATCACCAGCGCGCCGAGGTAGAGGCCGAGCGACATCGTCCGGGTCTTGACGATGCCGCGCTTGCCGTCCAGTCCGTACATCACGGTGATGGTGTCGATGAAGATGTAGAGCGCCCGGGATCCGGACCACAGCGACAGCAGGAAGCCGATCGAGATCAGGTCGGGCCGGGTCTGGTCGAACACCTGCTTGAGCAGCGGCTGGACGACCTGGGTGATGGAGGAGTCCGAGAGGACCGTACCGGCCGCCGTGACGATGTCGGCCTTCAGCTTGTTGATGGTGCCGGCGCCGAGGAAGTCGTCCAGGTAGCCGAGCGTGCCGGCCAGGCAGAGCAGCAGCGGCGGGATGGAGAGGAGGGTGAAGAACGCCGCCTCCGCGGCGAGTCCGGTGACCCGGTACTCGACGCAGGTGTTGGTGGTGTCCTTGACCAGCGCCCAGACGGTGCTCCGCCAGGTGACCTGCCTGGTCGCCCGCCGGGAGCCCTTGCCCCGACGACGGGAGGGCCGCTCGGGGTTGGGTCTGATCGTTTCGCCTGCTGCTTGCACAGGGCTAACGGTATCGGGCCGGACCCGGTCGACGGTTCTCCCGGGTCCGGGCGCCGCGCGGACGGCCTCGCGGGGCCCGGTCGGCGGGAGCGGCGGGAACGCTCCGGCATCTCACGATTCGAAACTTCGGCATCCAGAATGCGGACGTTAGTGGACCGCGAGTCGTGCGCCGTGCGAATCTCTTGCCATGCCGAGCGCCGGAACCACCCTAGTAGGTCGACTGCACGTCGATCTCCTTCGCGTGTCCAGCGCCATCTGTCCGGTGACCTGAGCCCGACCCCGCCGTCTTCCACCGCACCCGGCGCCACCTCCCCCGCCATCCCCGCTGAAGCGGATGCACAGGCGCCCGCCCGGCCACCGCGACTGCTCTCCCGGCCCCGAGAAACCCGCAGGTCACAGCAGTACCGCACCGCCGAGCACGCCCAGCGATCCACCCGGCGTCAGAGCCACCTGCCCCGAAGGACTTCACCATGGCCACCACCCCCGAGACCGCCGAGCCCACGGCCGACCGCGCGCCCGCGCGCCGCCCCGCCGCCGCTCGCAAGGTGACCCGTCACCGCGGCGAGGGCCAGTGGGGCATGGGCCACTTCACTCCTCTGAACGCCAACGAGCAGTTCAAGAAGGACGACGACGGTCTCAATGTGCGGACACGTATTGAGACGATCTACGCGCACCGGGGCTTCGACTCGATCGACCCGGCCGACCTGCGCGGCCGGATGCGCTGGTGGGGTCTGTACACCCAGCGCAAGGAGGGCATCGACGGCGGCAAGACCGCGATCCTGGACCCGCACGAGCTCGACGCCGAGTACTTCATGCTCCGCGTCCGGATCGACGGCGGACGCCTGACGGTCGCCCAACTGCGCGCCATCGCCGAGGTGTCCGAGCAGTACGGCCGCAACACCGCCGACCTGACGGACCGGCAGAACGTCCAGTACCACTGGATCCGGATCGAGGACGTCCCGGCGATCTGGCAGAAGCTGGAGGCCGTCGGCCTGTCCACCACCGAGGCCTGCGGCGACACCCCGCGCGTCATCCTCGGCTCCCCGGTGGCCGGCATCGCCGAGGACGAGATCATCGACGGCACCCCGGCCGTCGAGGAGATCCACCGCCGCTTCATCGGCAACAAGGACTTCTCCAACCTGCCGCGCAAGTTCAAGTCCGCCGTCTCCGGCTCCCCGCTGCTGGACGTCGCGCACGAGATCAACGACATCGCCTTCGTCGGCGTGGTCCACCCCGAGCACGGCCCCGGCTTCGACCTCTGGGTCGGCGGCGGCCTGTCCACCAACCCGAAGCTCGGCGTCCGGCTCGGCGCCTGGGTCCCGCTGGACGAGGTCGCCGACGTCTTCGGCGGCGTCATCGGCATCTTCCGCGACTACGGCTACCGCCGGCTGCGCAACCGCGCCCGGCTGAAGTTCCTGGTCGCCGACTGGGGCACCGAGAAGTTCCGCCAGGTGCTGGAGGACGAGTACCTCAAGTACAAGCTGGTCGACGGCCCGGCGCCGCAGGAGCCCGCCGGCCGCTGGCGCGACCACGTCGGCGTGCACCGGCAGAAGGACGGCAACTACTACGTCGGCTTCGCGCCGCGGGTCGGCCGGGTCGACGGCAGGCTGCTCGCGAAGATCGCCGACCTCGCCGAGGCGCACGGCAGCGACCGGCTGCGCACCACCGCCGAGCAGAAGATGCTCGTCCTCGACATCGCCGAGGACCGGGTGGAGTCCCTGGTGGCCGGCCTGGAGGCGCTGGACCTGCGGGTCACCCCCTCGCCGTTCCGCCGCGGCACCATGGCCTGCACCGGCATCGAGTACTGCAAGCTCGCCATCGTCGAGACCAAGGAGCGCGGCCGCACGCTCATCGACGAGATGGAGAAGCGGCTGCCCGACTTCGACGAGCCGCTGACCATCAACATCAACGGCTGCCCGAACGCCTGCGCCCGCATCCAGGTGGCGGACATCGGTCTCAAGGGCCAGCTGGTGACGGACGACCAGGGCAACCAGGTCGAGGGCTACCAGGTGCACCTGGGCGGCGCGCTCGGCCTGGAGGCCGGCTTCGGCCGCAAGGTCCGCGGCCTCAAGGTCACCAGCGAGGGCCTGCCCGACTACGTCGAGCGGGTGCTGACCCGGTACCGGGAGGACCGCACCGAGGGCGAGCGCTTCGCGCAGTGGGCGGCGCGGGCCAGTGAGGAGCAGCTGTCGTGAGCGAGCGGAGCGTTCAGGGGTGCGCGTCCCGCGAAGCGACCGCCGAGCGCAGCGAGGTGGGCGCATGAGCGAGCGCGCCGCGCCCTTCTTCTGCCCGTACTGCGGGGACGAGGACCTGCGCCCGTCGGAGGCCGGACACGGCGCCTGGGAATGCCACGGGTGCCGCCGGGCCTTCCAGCTGAAGTTCCTCGGCCTGCTGTCACCGACCAACGGGGGTAACCAGAGTGACCGGCACGACGACTGACCACGAGGAGCTGGCCACCCGGGCCGGCCGCGAGCTGGAGGAGGCCACCCCGCAGGAGATCCTGCGCTGGGCGGCCGACACCTTCGGCAAGCGCTTCTGCGTCACCTCCTCCATGGAGGACGCGGTCGTCGCCCACCTGGCCTCCTCGGTCTTCCCCGGCGTGGACGTCGTCTTCCTGGACACCGGCTACCACTTCCCCGAGACCATCGGCACCCGGGACGCGGTGGCGGCGACCATGCCGGTCAACGTCATCACGCTCGCCCCGGCGCTGACCGTGGCCGAGCAGGACGCCCGGTACGGGCCGCAGTTGCACGACCGGGACCCGGACCTGTGCTGCTCGCTGCGGAAGGTCGAGCCGCTGGACCGCGGCCTCGGCGGCTACGACGCCTGGGCCACCGGACTGCGCCGCGACGAGTCCCCTACCCGTGCGAACACCCCGGTGGTCGCCTGGGACGCCCGTCGCCGCAAGGTCAAGATCGCCCCGATCGCCCGCTGGACGCAGGAGGACGTGGACGCCTACGTCAACGCCAACGGCGTGCTGCTCAACCCGCTGCTGTGGGAGGGCTACACCTCGGTCGGCTGCTCCCCGCTCTCCTGCACCCGCAAGCCGGGCGAGGGCGAGGACGCCAGGGCCGGCCGCTGGTCCGGCTCCGGCAAGACCGAGTGCGGCATCCACCTCTAGACCCGACCGACCGTCAACACCCTCCCGTTCTAAGGACTGCAACGTGACCACAGCCGACACCCTGGCCGCCGCCGGAGCCGCAGAGGCGGCCCCCGCGGCCGGCCCCTGCGAGCGCGGCGCCACCGTGTGGCTGACCGGGCTGCCGAGCGCGGGCAAGACCACGCTCGCCTTCGCCCTGGCCGAGCGGCTGCGCGCCGAGGGCCACAAGGTCGAGGTCCTGGACGGCGACGAGATCCGCGAGTTCCTCTCCAAGGGCCTCGGCTTCAGCCGCGAGGACCGGCACACCAACGTCACCCGGATCGGCTTCGTCGCCGAGAAGCTCGCCGCCAACGGCGTCAAGGTGCTCGCCCCGGTGATCGCCCCGTTCGCCGACTCCCGCGCCGCCGTACGCGAGCGGCACGCCGCCAACGGCACCGCGTTCCTGGAGATCCACGTCGCCACCCCGGTCGAGCTGTGCGCCGAGCGCGACGTCAAGGGGCTGTACGCGAAGCAGGCGGCCGGCGAGATCTCCGGCCTCACCGGCGTCGACGACCCCTACGAGGCGCCCGAGCACCCGGAGCTGCGGCTGCAGACCCAGGGCCGCGCGGTCGCCGAGTCCGCCGCCGAGCTGCACGCCTTCCTGACCGAGAGGGGCCTGGCATGACCACCGCGACCCAGAGCCTGGTCCAGGCCGACGACAACCCCTTCGCGCTGTCCCACCTGGACGCGCTGGAGGCCGAGTCGGTGCACATCTTCCGCGAGGTCGCGGGGGAGTTCGAACGCCCGGTGATCCTGTTCTCCGGCGGCAAGGACTCCATCGTCATGCTGCACCTGGCGCTCAAGGCCTTCTGGCCGGCCGCCGTCCCGTTCTCGCTGCTGCACGTCGACACCGGCCACAACTTCCCCGAGGTCATCGAGTACCGGGACCGCGTCGCGGCCCGGCACAACCTGCGCCTGCACGTCGCCTCGGTGCAGGACTTCATCGACCGCGGCGTGCTGCGCGAGCGCCCCGACGGCACCCGCAACCCGCTGCAGACCGTCCCGCTGCTCGACGCCATCGAGAAGGGCCGCTTCGACGCCGTCTTCGGCGGCGGGCGCCGCGACGAGGAGAAGGCCCGCGCCAAGGAGCGCGTCTTCTCGCTGCGCGACGAGTTCGGCGCCTGGGACCCGCGCCGCCAGCGCCCCGAGCTGTGGTCGCTCTACAACGGCCGGCACGCCGTCGGCGAGCACGTGCGCGTCTTCCCGCTCTCCAACTGGACCGAGCTGGACGTCTGGCAGTACATCGAGCGCGAGAACATCGAGCTCCCCGAGATCTACTACGCCCACGAGCGCGACGTCTTCGCCCGCAGCGGCATGTGGCTGACCGCCGGCGAGTGGGGCGGCCCCAAGGAGGACGAGCCGGTCGAACGGCGGCTGATCCGCTACCGCACCGTCGGTGACATGTCCTGCACCGGTGCCGTCGACTCCGACGCCACCACCATCCAGGCCGTCATCGCCGAGATCGCCGCCAGCCGCCTCACCGAGCGCGGCGCCACCCGCGCCGACGACAAGCTCTCCGAGGCCGCGATGGAAGACCGCAAGCGCGAGGGATACTTCTAATGAGCACCACCCAGACCGGCACCGCCACCTCGCTGCTGCGCTTCGCCACCGCCGGCTCCGTCGACGACGGAAAGTCCACCCTGGTCGGCCGGCTGCTGCACGACTCCAAGTCGGTGCTCGCCGACCAGCTGGAGGCCGTCGAGCACGCCTCCCGCAACCGCGGCCAGGACGCGCCCGACCTCGCGCTGCTCACCGACGGCCTGCGCGCCGAGCGCGAGCAGGGCATCACCATCGACGTGGCCTACCGCTACTTCGCCACCCCCCGGCGCCGGTTCATCCTCGCCGACACCCCCGGGCACGTGCAGTACACCCGGAACATGGTCACCGGCGCCTCCACCGCCGAACTGGCCGTCGTCCTGGTCGACGCCCGCAACGGCGTGGTCGAGCAGACCCGCCGGCACGCCGCCGTCGCCGCCCTGCTGCGGGTGCCGCACGTGGTGCTGGCCGTCAACAAGATGGACCTGGTCGACTACGCCGAGCCCGTCTTCGCCGCCATCGCCGAGGAGTTCACCGCCTACGCGGCCTCGCTCGGCGTCAAGGACGTCGTCGCGGTGCCGATCTCGGCGCTCGCCGGGGACAACGTCGTCGAGCCGTCCGCGCACATGGACTGGTACGGCGGCCCGACCCTGCTGGAGCACCTGGAGACCGTGCCGGTCGGCAGCGACCCGAGCGCCGAGCCGGCCCGTTTCCCGGTCCAGTACGTGATCCGCCCGCAGACCGAGGAGCACCCGGACTACCGCGGCTACGCGGGCCAGCTGGCCTCCGGCGTGCTGCGGGTCGGCGACGCCGTCACCGTGCTGCCCTCGGGCCACACCACCACCGTCACCGGCATCGACGCCCTCGGCCGGGCCACCGACATCGCCTGGGCCCCCCAGTCGGTCACCGTGCGCCTCGCCGACGACATCGACATCTCCCGCGGCGACCTCATCGCGGCCGGGCCCGCGCCCGTCCCCACCAAGGACATCGAGGCCACCGTCAGCCACCTCAACGAGCGGCCGCTGCGGGCCGGGGACAAGGTGCTGCTCAAGCACACCACCCGCACCGTCCGCGCGCTGGTCAAGGAGATCACCTACCGGATCGACATCGACAGCCTGGAGCAGCGCTCCGGCGCCGAGGGGCTGAACGTCAACGACATCGGCCACGTGGTGCTGCGCACCGCCGAGCCGCTGGCGCTCGACGGGTACCGCGACAACCGCCGGACCGGCTCGTTCCTGCTGATCGACCCGGCCGACGGCACCACCCTCACCGCCGGGATGGCGGGCGAGGCCTTCGAGACCGTACGCACCACCGACGCCAACGACCCCGACGAGGAGGACTGGGTCTGATGCCCAGCGAGGCGTTCTCGGGCATGGACAAGGAAGGCGGCCGCATCGGCAGCGGCGTCCTCGGCAGCGGCCAGGGCGGCCTGACGCGATGTGTGGGCCGACAGGGCTGAGAACCGCCCTGTCACCGGGCCGGCCGGTCGCTGTCCCTCCCCACAGCAGGCGCAGCGACCGCCCCGGCCCGGCTTGCCCGGCACCCGCGCGGTGCCGCAAGCACAACCTTGACCGAACGTCCGCCCGGGACCGCCTTCCTGACGGTCCGTCCGCGAACAGGACTCACCCATGGCACCGAACCAGGCACTTCCGCATACCCCGGCACACCCCGGCGCCGGCCGGATCAGACGCTCCGCCGCGGCCGCCGTGGCCGGCCTCACCGCCGTCGCGCTGCTCTCCGCCTGCGGGTACGGCTCAAACAACGACGACAAGTCCAACACCGCCGCCCCCGCCGGTGATTCCGCCTCCGGCGCCAAGCTCTCCGCCGACACGGTGAAGATCGGCTACTTCGCCAACCTGACCCACGGCACCCCGCTGGTCGGCCTCCAGGAAGGCATATTCCAGAAGGAGCTGGGCGCCACCCAGATCAAGACCCAGGTCTTCAACGCGGGCCCGGCCGAGATCGAGGCGCTCAACGCCGGCTCCATCGACATCGGCTGGATCGGCCCCTCCCCGGCGATCAACGGCTACACCAAGTCCGACGGCAAGTCGCTGAAGATCATCGGCGGTTCGGCCTCCGGCGGCGTCAAGCTGGTGGCCAACCCCGAGAAGATCGCCTCGCTGGACGACCTCAAGGGCAAGAAGATCGCCACCCCGCAGCTGGGCAACACCCAGGACGTGGCGCTGCTCAGCTACCTGGCCGGCAAGGGCTACAAGGTCGACGCCCAGTCCGGCGCCGGCGACGTCAGCGTGGTCCGCTCGGACAACAAGGTCACCCCGGACGCCTACAAGCAGGGCTCCATCGACGCCGCCTGGGTGCCCGAGCCGACCGCCTCCAAGCTGGTCACCCTCGGGGCGAAGGTCCTGCTCAACGAGAAGGACCTCTGGCCGGACAAGAAGTTCGTGATCACCAACATCATCGTCTCGCAGAAGTTCCTGGCCGAACACCCCGACGTGGTCGAGGCCGTGCTGCGCGGCTCGGTGAACACCAACGCCTTCATCAAGGCCAACCCGGACAAGGCCAAGGGCATCGCCAACGAGGCCATCAAGAAGGAGGCCGGCAACGCCCTGGAGCCGGCCATCCTCGACCCGGCCTGGGCCGACATCGACTTCCTGGACGACCCGCTGGCCGCCACCCTGCAGACCGAGGCCGACAACGCCGTCACCGCCGGCCTGCTCAAGAAGCCGAACCTGAACGGCATCTACGACCTCACCCCGCTCAACAAGGTGCTGAAGGAGAAGGGGCAGAGCCCCGTCGCGGACGCCGGACTCGGCGCCAAGTAGCGCCCGGAGGACCGCACCACCGCACCCGGAAACCCCGCGGTCCGGCCCCCGCCCCGCCCGAACCGATGCCCGCTCGATGCCCCGAGCCCGGGCCGGTCGGGGGCCCGGACCGCGGCCCTCTCCCTGACACCAGATGCCAGACCACACCACGCAGGAGGTGCCCGGAATGACTCCGGCACTGACCACCTCGGACGACGCTCCCGGCGTCGGCACTCGCGACGGCTCCCCCGCCGTCCGGCTCTCGCACGTCCACAAGTCCTTCGGCCGCCCCGGCGCGCAGACGCACGTCCTGGACGACATCACCCTCGATGTCGCCCCGGGCGAGTTCGTCACGCTCCTCGGCGCCTCCGGCTGCGGCAAGTCCACCCTGCTCAACCTGGTCGCCGGCCTCGACAAGCCCACCTCGGGCGGCATCGAGGTGCCCGGAGGACGCCCCGCGCTGATGTTCCAGGAACACGCGCTCTTCCCCTGGCTCACCGCCGGCAAGAACATCGAACTCGCCCTCAAGCTCGCCGGCGTCCCCCGCCCCGAGCGCCGCCCCGAGGCCGAGCGGCTGCTCGAACTCGTCCGGCTCCAGGGCTCCTACGACAAGCGGGTGCACGAGCTGTCCGGCGGCATGCGCCAGCGCGTCGCGATGGCCCGCGCGCTCGCCCAGGGCAGCCAGGTGCTGCTCATGGACGAGCCGTTCGCCGCCCTCGACGCCATCACCCGCGACGTCCTGCACGACGAGATCACCCGGATCTGGTCCGAGCGCAAGCTGACCGTCCTCTTCGTCACCCACAACGTGCGGGAGGCCGTCCGGCTCGCCCAGCGCGTGGTGCTGCTCTCCTCCCGCCCCGGCCGGGTCGCCCGCGAGTGGCGCATCGACCTCCCGCAGCCGCGCCGGATCGAGTCCTCCGGCGTGGCCGACCTGTCCATCGAGATCACCGAAGAACTGCGTGGGGAGATCCGCCGCCATGGCCAGCACTGACACCACCACCAAGACCGGGCCGGGTCACGGCGGCACCGTCGCCGACTACACCGGTGTCGAGGCGGGGCTGGACGCGCTGGACGCGGTCGTCACCCAGCGCAACTCCACCGCCGACACGCTGCGGCAGAAGGTCCTGCCGCCGCTGCTCGGCGTCGTCCTGGTGCTCGCCCTGTGGCAGGGCGCCTACAGCCTCCACGTCACCACCGCGTACAAGCTCCCCAGCCCGCTGGACGTCTGGCGGGCCGCCGAGGACCTCTGGTACCAGGGCACGCTGTTCTCGATCATCTGGACCAGCGTCTGGCGCGGCCTGTCCGGCTTCGTGGTCGCGGTCGTCATCGGCACCCCGATCGGCCTGCTGGTCGCCCGGGTCAAGCCGGTGCGCGCCGCGCTCGGACCGGTGCTCTCCGGCCTGCAGTCGCTGCCCTCGGTCGCCTGGGTGCCGGCCGCCGTCATCTGGCTCGGCATCAACGACTCGATGATGTACGCGGTCATCCTGCTCGGCGCCGTCCCGTCCATCGCCAACGGCCTGGTCGCGGGCATCGACCAGGTCCCGCCGCTGTTCCTGCGGGCCGGCCGCACCATCGGCGCCACCGGCCTGACCGGGGCCCGGCACATCCTGCTGCCCGCCGCCCTGCCCGGCTACCTGGCCGGACTCAAGCAGGGCTGGGCGTTCTCCTGGCGCTCGCTGATGGCCGCCGAACTCGTCGCTTCCTCCCCCGACCTGGGCCTCGGCCTCGGCCGGTTCCTGGAGAACCAGCGCGAGTTCTCGGACATGGCGGGCGTGCTGCTCGGCATCATCCTCATCCTGTTCGTCGGCATCGCCATCGAACTGCTCGTGTTCACCCCGGTCGAGCGCCGGGTCCTGCGCAACCGCGGCCTGCTGGCCTCCGGCAAGTGAGGCCTCCCGCATGACCGACCGCCGGCTGCCCGCCGCCCCCGCCACCACGGTGGCGGCGGGCAGCCCCACCCTGCTGCTGATCGCCCACGGCAGCCGCGACCCCCGGCACGCCGCGGCCGTCGCCGCGCTGGTCGCCCAGGTGCGGGCGCTGCGCCCCGGACTGGACGTCGCCACCGCCTACCTGGACCACTGCGCCCCGCGCATCCCGCAGGTGCTGGACCGGCTCGGGCCGGCCGCGGTGGCCGTCCCGCTGCTGCTCAACCGGGCCTTCCACGCCAAGCACGACATCCCCGCCGCCCTGCGCGCGGCCGGCGCCGGCCTACCCGTGGCCGAGGTGCTCGGGCCGTCGCCGCTGCTGCTGTCCGCCCTGGACCGCCGGCTCACCGAGGCCGCCCCCGCGCTAGCCTCCCCCGCCGTCCGCGCCCGCACCGGCGTCGTGCTGGCCGCCGCCGGCTCCTCCGACCCGGCCGCCGACGCCGCCACCCGGGCGGTCGCCGCCGAGTGGCGCCGCACCCGCGGCTGGGCCGCCGTCGAGGTCGCCTACGCCTCCGCCGCCGGCCCCCGCGTCCCCGACGCCGTCGCCGCCCTGCGCCGCCTCCCGGACATCGACCGGATCGCCGTCTCCCCCTACCTCCTCGCCCCCGGCCTGCTCCCCGACCGCATCGCCGCGGCCGCCACCGACGCCGCCGCCGACCACCTCGCCCCCACCCTCGCCCCCACCCCCGACCTCGCCCGCCTCCTCCTCACCCGCTACGACGAGGCCCGCACGAGGACGCGGACGGCCCCGGCCCTCACCGCCTGAACGCTCAGGACGCCTTGCGGTGCTGGTACTCCGCCACCGCCGCGGTGATCACGCTGAGCGGGACGACCACCTCCTGGTCCGCGACGGCCGCCTCGATCCACTCCCGCATGATCACCGTCGGCTTGATCCCTCTGGCCTGCGCCCGCCGCCGGACCTCGTCCATCACGGGCTTCGGCAGCCGGAGCGAGGTCGTGATCATCACCGACTCGGTGGGGATCGGCTCCGCCGGCTCGGCCGCCATGATGTCGTCCTCGGTCAGTTCGTGCGTCTCGTAGAACTCGGCCAACGCCTCAAGGTCCGCACCGTTGTCAGTCATCTGCCACCCTCAACTCGTCCGCTTGAGGAACAAGCGCCGCTCGGAGCCGGTCATGTCCCGCGCCGTGACGCAGTACCAGCAGGCCTTCGCCGCGGTGCTCACCACCAACACCACCAACAGGTGACGCCCGGCATCCGTCACGCCGAGGCAGAGCGTCGTTCCGTCGCGCCCCGGGACCGACCACCTCGGCCGGGTGAACACGACCTGCTCCACTTCGCAGGGAGTCACTCCATGCCTGGCGATGTGCTCCTCGGACCGGTCGG
Organism: Kitasatospora sp. NPDC057500; assembly: GCF_042802195.1. NCBI lineage: Bacteria > Bacillati > Actinomycetota > Actinomycetes > Kitasatosporales > Streptomycetaceae > Kitasatospora > Kitasatospora sp. NPDC057500. The sequence goes on from NZ_JBHVER010000046.1 coordinate 41,809, forward strand.
TCCAGTAGATCTCAGTTTGCACGACAGAGAGCGTGTTGCAAACGCATTGCGTCTGGCGAATCGGCCCCACCCGATCGGACGATGAGCGCGAACGCACTCGACCGGCGGGGGGATTGTAAGGGCCCCCGGGGGCCCCCCCCCCCCCCCCCAGGGCCCCGGCCCCCCGGGGGGCCGGGTGGGGGCGGGGGGGGGACCGGGGCGGGGCGGGCGGG
>NZ_JBHVER010000046.1:42030-44167 GCF_042802195.1 Kitasatospora sp. NPDC057500
CGGGCGCCGGTCGACACCGCAAGGCAGCCTCAGTCCGCCGTCCCCAGGTGGACCGTGATGAGGCCGGTGGTGATCAGGGCGAGGCCGGCGAGGGCGGTGGGGGACGGGACCTCGTGGCGGACGGCGAGGGCGGTCAGGACGGTGCCGATGGTGCCGATGCCGGTGAAGACGGCGTAGGAGGTACCGACCGGGAGGTCCTGGAGGGCGCGGGAGAGCAGGTAGACGGCGCCCAGCATGAGCACGAAGCACAGGGCGGTCTGCGGGAGGCGGGTGAAGCCCTCGGTCGGCTTGATGGACTGCGCCCAGGCGACCTCCACCACGCCGGCCAGCAGCAGCCAGATCCACGGCACGGCGCTCACTCCCCCCTCGGGATGCGGTGGCCGACCAGCGCGGCGCCCAGCCGTCCGGCCCGCTCCAGGGCGTCGGCGGCGGACTCCCGGTGCTGGAGGACGCGCCCGGCCAGCGCGGGGTCCACCAGCGAGTTGACGAGCTCGGCGGCGATCACCTCGGTGTCCTCCACCGCGTAGTGGCCGCGGACGAAGTCGGTCAGGTAGCGGCCGTTGTGGTCGTAGGGCTCGCGCGGGGTTCCCGGGCCGTAGGCGCCGCCGCACGCGGCCACCACCACGAACTTGCGCGGTGCCAGCACCATCTTCGGGAAGGTGACCTGGTCGATCCAGGCCTTGAGCGCGGCCGGGATGCCGAAGTTGTACATCGGCGAGCCGATCAGCACGGCGTCCGCCGCGACGAGTTCGTGGAGCAGCGGCCGGACGACCGCCCAGGCCTCGCGCTCCTCCTCGGTGCGGACGGCCTCGGGGTAGCGGGCGATGTCGGTGATCTCCTCCCGCAACAGGGTGTCGCAGATCCGGGTCCAGCCCTCGCGGATCGGCGGGACCGGTTCGGCGGTGAGGTCGCGGTGGGTGACCTCGCCGCCGCCGGCCAGCCAGGCGTCGGCGAAGGCCGCGCCGAGGCGGCGGCTGAAGGAGTCGGTGCGCGCGCTGCTGTCGAGGTGCAGGAGGTGGGACACGGTGAACCCCCGGTGGCGGTCTGGGCAGGACGGAGCCGCGGAAACGAAGTGGACATCCCGTCCACTTGCCGGCCCCCAAACCGTAGAGGGAAGTGGACTACGTGTCCACTTCCCTTCTAGGCTGGCACCCATGACGACGGAACTCCCGCTGGCCGACGGCCCGCCGCCGCGCGAACGGGCCGACGCCGCCCGGAACCGGGCGAAGGTGCTCGCCGCTGCCGAACGGCTCTTCACCGAGGGCGACCCGACCGCCGTCACCATGGACGACATCGCCCGGGCGGCCGGCATCGGCCGCGGCACCCTCTACCGCCGCTACCCGGACCGCGCCTCGATCGCCCGCGCCCTGCTCGACGAGCACGAACGCGCCCTCCAGGAGCGCCTGCTGCGCGGCGCCCCGCCGCTCGGTCCGGGCGGGGGCGGCGACGGGGCCGACGGAGCCACGCCCGCCGAGCGGCTGGCCGCCTTCTACGCGGCGATGGTCGAACTGCTGGAGGCCCACGTCCACCTGGTGCTCGGCGCCGAGACCGGCGCGGCCCGCTACCGCACCGGCGCCTACGCCTTCTGGCGGCTGCACGTCGCCCACCTGGCGCGCGAAGCCGGCCAGCCGGACCCGGAGGTCCTGGCCGACCAGCTGCTCGCCCCGCTCGCCCCCGAGCTCTTCCGCCACCAGCGCGAGGCCGGCCTCACTCCCGCGCGGATCGCGGCCGGCCTGGCCGTGCTGGCCCACGGCGCCCTCGGGTAGCCCGGGGCACGGCCACGGCCACGGCCAGGCTCAGGCTCAGGCTCAGGCTCAGGCCGGGACGTGCCAGACCTGGTTGGCCGCCCCGTTGCAGTCCCAGATGAGGACCGGGCTGCCGTTGGTGGTGGAGTACGCGTAGCCGTCCAGGCAGCGGCCGGACATCGGGTTGTACAGCGAGCCGTCGGCCCGGGGCCGCCACTGCTGGGCGCCGCTGCCGTTGCAGTCGTAGAGCTGCACCGGGGTGCCGGTCGACCCGGTACGAACGGTCGGCCGGAAGCGGTGGCAGGCCGGGGCCCCGGGCGATCCGTCCGGAAGGCACCCGGCCCGCCGCGCTCCCCCGCGCACGCGAACGGCCCGGCTCCCCCCGTACGGGG